>JAGWRY010000175.1 GCA_028869495.1 Elusimicrobiota bacterium
CCGGCGTCGGAGCCGGCGGACGCCTCGGGCGCGGCCTGCACGTCGGCGGCCAGGGCCGCGCTCCCCGGGGCGAACGAGGACGCGACGACAGCGGCCGCCGCGAGGGCCGCCGTCGTCCGGGAAAACCACCCGCGCGGGAGGCGTGGGCTCATTTCCCTATAAGCTTACATCGAGTTCCGAAAGAAAACACCCCTTCTTTCGGACCAAAAGCGGCCCTCAAACGACCCACGGATCCTTGGGACCTAGGACCCGCAGGTGCCAGGCTTCAATTCATTGAGGGACGTCCGCCTTCCTCGGCGGCGCGGATCAGCTGGCTGATCGCGCTGGGGGTGCGCTGAAAGAGGCGGGCCAGGTCGGAGACCCCCATCCGGGTCTCCTTCCAGACGCGGTGGACGGCCTCGCGGCGCACGGCGGTCACTTCGCGCCACTGCAGGCGTCCGAGGATCTTCTCCTCGGCGACGCCGTGGCGGGAGGCCACCTCGGCGATGATGCGGCGGGCGGCCTCGACGGGGACGGCGCGGGGAGCGACCGGCTCCTCGAGCTTCTCGGAGAGGCGGCTCAGGAAGGCCTCCCCCCCGATCGCCAGACCGCCGACGACGGGCAGAGCGTCGTCGCCGCCGGCCTTCACGCGGTCCTTCAGGTACTGCATGTAGCGGACCGACTGCTTGAGGCGCGGGCCCGAGAACTTGCGCAGGACGGCCTCCGAGTCCACAAGGGGCTCGCGGTTCTCCGCCTCGACGTAGGCCGCGCAGGACGACCACTGGTAGCGCCAGGGCTTGTCCTTGAGGCCGTCGCGGACGCAGGCGAGGTGGACCCAGCGCGTCATCTCGGAGAGGTGCGTCTCCTTGTCGACGACCCAGGCCTTGTAGCGGCCCTGGAAGACGTGCCCGACGGCGTTGTGGGCCGCGTTGAAGTACTTCGTGTACTGCGTGTTGAAGGCCTGCATCACGTTCGAGAGGTTCGGCTGGATCGTCTCGAGCAGGAGCTCGACGCGGCCCGCCATCAGCGCGTACGCGTAGACCTTGAGCGCGAAGCGGTCCTTGCAGGCCCGGAGCAGCGAGAGGAACTGGCGGCGGTCCTGGTTCGACAGGAACAGGTCCTGGCGGTTGTTGCCCTGCAGCACGACGAGGTAGCAGGCTCCGGCGAACTGGATTCTTTTCGGGCGTCCCATGATGCCGGCTATTCTATCACATCGCGGGCCCGCGGTGCCAGGCTTTTAATTATTCGAAGTCGCGCCGACGCGGCGGCGCAGGGCCGCGAGCGCCGCGGTCTCGCCGATCATCACGAGCCGGTCGCCGGCGCGGACCGGCCGGTCCGCGGGCGGGTTGATCTCGTAGCGGCCCGAGCCCGCCGGCACGACGGCGACGAGCAGCGGGCCGCCGCTGCCGGCGCCGCGGACCTCGTCGAGCGGGCGCCCGACGAGGAACGAGTCGGACGGGACCGACACCTCGTCGAAGCGCACGTGCTCGCCCTTCTCGCGCAGCATCGAGTCCAGGAATCCCACGGTGACCGGGCGGATCATCTCGGAGGCCAGGCGCAGGCCGCCGATGAACTCGGGGTCGACGACGCCGTCGGCGCCGCTGCGCAGGAGCTTGTCGCGAACGCCCAGGGTCTTCTGGCAGGCGAGCACGCGCGCCTTCGGGTTCAGGCCCTTGGCGCTGAGCACGACGAAGGCGTTGTCCTGGTCGCTCGAGAGGACCGCGAAGACGCCGGCCGCGCGCTCGACGCCGGCGCGGCGCAGGACGTCGTCGTCGGTGCCGTCGCCCAGCACGAACGGGAACTCCGCGCCGAGGCGCTCGGCCTGCTTGGCGACCGTCTCGGCGTTCTGGTCGACGACGACGAACGACCGCCCGGTCTTCAGCAGCTCCGCGCAGATCACGCCCCCGGTGTGGCCGGCGCCGCAGACGACGTAGTGGCCCGACAGCTTCGCGATGTCCTTCTCCATGCGCCTCCTCCGGAACGCCTCCGACAGCTCGCCCTCGACGAGGATCGCCGCGATCGTCGAGAAGCCGTACGTGAACAGGCCGATCCCCCCCAGGATCAGCAGCATCGTGAAGACCCGGCCGCCCGGCGACAGCGGGTGGACCTCGCCGTAGCCGACGGTCGCGACCGTGATCACCGTCATGTACAGGGAGTCGAGGAACGACCAGCCCTCGATCAGGCGGTAGCCGACGGTCCCGACCGCCAGGCAGGCGGCCAGCAGGGCCGCCACGCCGAAGAGGCGGTCGCGCGTGCGCGCGAAGCCGGTCATGGGGGAGATTCTACCTCAATCGCCGTCGCGCCGCGCGGCGGGTCGTCAGCGCACGCGCTGGAGGGCCGGGTAGAGGGTGTTGCCCTTGCCCGGCTCCTGGCTCACCGACGAGGAGCTCAGCTGCTCGTGCTCGACCTCGCCCTGCTGGATCTCGAGGTTGCGCTTGACCGCCGCGCGGTAGCGCTGGAGGAGGTCGAGGCCGGCCAGGTCGCCGACGGCCGCGCGCTCGCGGACATAGGCGTCGTAGTCCTTCCAGCCGGGCTCGGCGACGCGATGGAGGGTCGCGTAGGCCTGGAAGTCGGGGTCCGCGCGCAGCTCCGCGAAGAACGAGTCGCGGGAGATCATGTTCCGGAAGACGGCCTCGTCCGAGACGGAGCGGATGTCCATCACCAGCGCGAAGTCGCGGGCCGCCCCGGCCAGCACGCGGCCCACGTCGATGCGCCCCTCGGCCTGCAGCAGGTGGACCTGCGACATCTTCTGCGGGTCGACGATCATCATCTCGAAGTTCGTGTAGCCGCGGAAGGCCTTCGGGTCGCTGCTGCCGCGGTCGCCCTTGAAGTTCAGGTCCAGCCCGCGGCCGCCGACGCGGGTGTCGAGGATCAGCACGCGCGCGCTCCCGTCGTCGAGCGCCTGGAGGTTCATCTGGTCCTTGACCTTCGCCTCCGGGACGTTGTTGCGCAGATACTCGGCGTCGGAGAAGACCATCGAGATCTGCTCGGGCTTGAGGCCCTCGACGCGCGTCAGGTACTGGCGCACGGCCTTCAGGACGCGCGTGTCGGAGACGCTGAGCACGATCAGGCTCGTGTCGCCCTGGTTCGCGCGCTGCGCGCGCAGCCAGCGGCGGGCCGCCTCGGTCTGGGCGGCGTCGGCGCCCTCGACGTCGCTGATGCGCACGACGGCCCGGTCCTTCTTGGCGAGGTCGATGCCCCGCTTCGCGAGGTAGGCGTCGATCGCCGGGCGCGCGTCGGCGGGGATCGCGTCCTCCTTCGCGACGACGACCCGGTCGGCGTCGCCCTGCCGCTCGCGCAGGCCCTCGAGCCAGGCCCGCGCCTGCGCCTGGTCCGGCCCGGAGAAGTCCGCGAGCCTGACGACGCGCGGCTCGTCGACGGCGCCGAGCCTGGCCTCGATCTGCATGCGCACGTCGGGCGCCGCGCCGTCGAGCCCGTCCACGACGACGCGTCCGCCGGAGCCGTTCACGCGCGCGAACGCTTGGTCGATGCGGGAGAATCGGTCCGACGGGCCGGGCACGACGTCCATCTCGACGGCGGAGGCGGGCGGCAGGTCCTTCAGCCACTGGAGCGTGGCGCCGGCGAAGTCGCCCAGGCTGACGACGTCGCCGGCGACCGGCGTTCGGCCCAGGCGCGCCGCGATCTCGTCCAGCGCGCCGGCCGGAGCCCGGTCGAACGTCTCGAGCCGGACGCGCTCCGGGTCGATCGGCTCCGTCGAGCCGTCGCCGATGATGCGGATGCCGTTCTCCTTGAAATGCCGGCGGAGCTCCTCGCCGGCCGTGCCCGAGAAGGACACGAAGCGCGCCTTCCGGTTCATCGTCACGTCCTTGATCGTGCTGATCGACTGGTTCGTGTAGGGCAGGGTCAGGTCCGCGCCGTAGTGGAGCTCCCAGAAGCGGCGGGTCTCGTTGTCCATCGACTCGAACCACTGGCCGTTGTGGACGACGTTGATGCGCCCGGTGCGGCTGTCGAAGCGGATCCCGGCCGGGTCCTCGAAGTAGCCCTTGAACTGGCGCATCGCCTCCTGGCGGACCCACGACGTGCCCTCCCCGTTGATCCCGCGCGGCAGGAACAGGGACTTGAGGAGGCTGCGCGTCAGCGCGCTGCGCTGGTGGGCCGGCATCGTCGGGTCCTGGGACAGGGCCCTCAGCATCCTGGCCGCGTACAGGCGGGTCAGCCCGACCTCCTGGGCCGGCGCCGAAGGCTCGCGTCCCGTGAAGACGTCCCAAGCCAGCTTCAGCGCCCCGGGCAGGGCCTTCGCGAAGCCCGGGCCGTCGAGCGCGCGGTCGAGCTGGTCGAGGACCAGGTCGTTGGTCCCGCGGTCGCCCGGGGCGGCGGCGAGCATCCGCTCGCGGTCCGCGCTCAGCGTCTTCTCGATCTCGGCGTCGCTCAGGCCCCGCGCCTTCAGCGCGGCGCGGCGCTGGGTCACGTAGTCCTCGACGCGCCGCGACCAGGCCTCCTCGCCGCCGCCGCCCGCGCGCATGCGCAGCGCGTAGCCGCCCATGTCGTCCTTCATCTCGCGGAAGACCGTGTAGAACGGGTTCTCGTCGGCGGCGAGCGCCGTCAGCATCCCGCGGCGCTCCTCGATGAGGGCGCGGGCCCGGTCCGCCCAGCCCGGAGAGCCCGCGTCCACGTCCGCGACGATCCGGTCGGCGGACGACGCGAGGCGGCGGCGGGCCTCGGCCAGCGCGTCCTGCAGGAGCCGCGCGCGCTCGCCGCGCAGCTCGGCCAGGCGCGC
>JAGWRY010000176.1 GCA_028869495.1 Elusimicrobiota bacterium
CGCCGTCGCCGCTGACGCCGAGGGCCGTCGCCGAGGCGGCGCGCGCCGGGGACGCGGGCGCGCGCGCGGTCTGGGAGGAGGTCGGGACCTGGCTCGGGATCGGGTTGTCCAACGTCGTCCTGACGCTGAACCCGGACGCGGTCCTGATCGTCGGCGGCGTCGCGCGCGCCGGACGGCTCCTGCTCGACCCGATCCGCCGCGCGTTCGCGGAGCAGCCCTTCCGCGAGCCGTTCGAGCGCCTGATCCTGTCGGCGCCGGCCGAACGCGACTGGGGCTGCGTCGGCGCGGCCCTGCTGTCCCGGGAGGTCCTCTCCTGAGCCCGCGCCGCGGCCCGCTCGCGGCGGCTCTCGCGCTCCTGCTCGCGCCGGCCGCCGCGGCCTCGGACTGGCCCCTGCCGCCGGCCCCGAAGGCCCCGCACATCGAGTACCGCGCCGACGCGGCCGAGTTCGACGCGGACAGCTCGACGCTGCACCTGTCCGGTCACGTCGTCGTCGCCGAGTCCACGTGGACGGTCAAGGCCAGCGACCTGTGGATCGACACCGACAAGCGCACCGGGCGCTCGTTCGGGCCGCTCTTCGTCGAGGACGGCCAGTCCGAGGTCTACGGGGAGTCCGGCGTCTTCGACTTCGGCGCGCACACCGGGCGCCTGCTCGGCACGCGCGCCGGCGTCGCCAGCTGGACCATCCGCGCGCGCGAGGCCGACGTCTCCAAGGACAAGTCCGTGACCTACCGCGGCGCGGACTTCACGTCCTGCGACCGCGTGCCGCCCGACTACCACTTCCACGCCTCCGAGGTGCGCGTCGTGCCCGGCAAGCGCATGACCGCGCGCAACGCGCTGTTCTACCTCGGCCCCGTCCCGCTCTTCTACACGCCGTTCCTGTACAAGTCCCTGCGCCCGATCCGCCTGCTGGGCTGGAAATCCCAGCCCGGCCTCGACCGCCGCAACGGCCCGTACCTGAAGAACACGCTGACGACGCAGTACTCGACGTCGCTCTACAGCAAGCTCTTCGCCGACTACTACGCGCGCGAGGGCTTCGGGTACGGCGGCGAGCTCGAGCACCACGCGAGCGAGAACTCGCGCGGCGCGCTCTACGGCTACCGCATCCACGAGACGCCGAACGGGGCCGACCGCTGGACGCTCCTCGGCGACGGCTACCAGGCCCTGCCCTCGTCGACCTCTCTGCAGGGCCGCTTTCAGCTGCAGTCGGACCCGGACTTCAACAACGACTACGCGCGCTCGATGTCGTTCCGCGTGACGCCGGAGCTGCGCAACGGCGCCGCGCTCGTCCATCGCTTCAAGAACGGCGTCGCGCGGGTCGCCTACGCGCGCGTCGACGAGGCGAATGGGACAGGCTTCAAGAAGACGAGCGAGGACGCGCCGACGCTCCAGTACCAGAGCAACCCGCTGGCGATCAAGCGCCTGCCCTGGCTGAACACCGTGAGCGCGGCGGCGGGCAGCAATTACGACGTCTCGCGCCCGTTCATCCAGCGGACGGCGCAGGCCGGCTGGGAGGGGACGCGCAGCCTCGAGCTCGCGCGCGGCGTCTCCTTCGCGCCGAAGCTCGACTACTCGGAGACCTACTACAACCGCTTCGACCAGGTCCTCGTCGACCAGTCGACCGGCACGACGCTCGACGCGGCGATCGGGCGCTGGGCGGCGGGCGGGACCCTGCGCTTCGACACGCCGCTGGGCGACGTCGACGCGACGCAGGCCTACGCGCGGCGCCTGAAGTCCGACTCGATGACGGACGACGCCGGCGCGGTCGATAAGGGCGTCGAGCAGAACCTGTTCTCGCTGTCCGACCTGTTCCTGCCCTTCCCGCGCGTCTGGGCGCGCGTCTCGTCCGCCTACGACTTCCGGACCTTCCGCGACCATTCCGTGGGCTTCCGCGAGCGCCTCCAGCCGATCGTCGCCGAGGGCAGCTGGAGCGGGCCCGGGGACCTGTCGCTGACCCTGCGCGACGACTACCAGCTCCAGCAGGGCGAGCGCGCGCTGATCGCCGACGCGCGCTGGGGCGGCGACGCCGGGCCGTCGGTCGGCGGCGGCACCAGCTACAACATCGCCGACCCGAGCCACTACTACGCGAGCGTCGACTTCGCGATCGCCCCGTCGAGCCCGACCTGGCGCCTGGCCGTCTCCCTGCGCGGCCTGGTCGAGTCGGAGGGCGGCGTCTCGCGCGCGCACGGCCTGCGCCTGTTCGACAAGGAGGTCGTCTGGACGAAGCGCTGGCACGACTTCTACACGAAGCTCGGCGCGCGCTTCCGGACCGGCGGCGTCGGCGAGGCGACCGTCCGCGTCGACTTCAAGTTCGGCACGACGAACCCGAATCAGGCGCCGCACCGCGACTGGGAGGAGGAGTGGTTCCCCGGCCGCGCGGAGGCCGGCGACACGCGCCCCTAGCGGCGCGCCCCCCGACGCGAAGGGGGCCCCGGCCGAGCACCGGAGCCCCCGTACGTCACGCGCCTTGTCCGACTCCGTCAGTGTAGCCGGAACGCGCGCCGCGCGCATCCAAACTTCCGCTGAACGCCGCGGCCGGACGCCGGTCGGGGCGAAATGCTAGGATGCCTCCCGATGGCGAAAGACCTGTGGCTCGTCACCGGCGGGGCCGGCTTCATCGGCTCCCACCTCGTCGAGGGGCTCCTGCGGCGCGGCCAGCGCGTGCGGGTCCTCGACAACCTCTCGACCGGGAGCCTGGCCAAGCTCGCGGCCGTGCGGGGGAAGTTCGGCTTCATGAAGGGCGACATCACGCGCCCCGCCGACTGCGCGCGCGCCTGCCGCGGCGTCAAGTACGTCCTGCACGAGGCCGCGATCCGCTCGGTGCCCAAGTCGATGGACCGCCCCCAGCCGTCGCACGAGGCCAACGCGACCGGCACGCTCAACATGCTGGTCGCCGCGAAGGCGGAGGGCGTGCGGCGCTTCGTCTACGCGTCGTCGAGCTCCGCCTACGGCGGCTGCCGCGTCTACCCCCAGCGCGAGGACATGCGCCCCCAGCCGCTGTCGCCGTACGCGGTCAGCAAGCTGGCCGGCGAGAACTACGCGGTCTGCTGGGCCCGGTCGTTCGGGCTGGAGACGGTCTCCTTGCGCTACTTCAACGTCTTCGGGCCGCGCCAGGATCCGGAGTCGCTGTACTCGGCGGTGGTCCCGAAGTTCATGGAGTCGGCGCTCTCCGGCGTCCCGCTCGAGGTGCACTGGGACGGCCTGCAGTCGCGCGACTTCACGCACGTCGCCAACGTCGTCGAGGCGAACTGGCTGGCCGCGCGCGCGCCGGCGTCGAAGGCCGCGGGCGAGGTCTTCAACGTCGCCAACAACCAGACCTACTCCCTGCTCGACATGATCCGCGTGCTCGAGAAGATCGTCGGGCGCCGTCTCGAGATCCGGCGCCGGCCGAAGCGCGCCGGCGACGTGCGCAAGACCTGGGCCGACAACCGCCGGATCCGGCGCCTCCTCGGCTACCGGCCGGTCGTCGCCTTCGAGCCCGGGATGCGCGAGACCTGGGACTGGTTCGTCCGGGGGCGCGGTGCCTAAGGTCCTCGTCACCGGGGGCCTCGGCTTCATCGGCTCGAACTTCGTCCGCCGCGCGCTGTCCGCGCGCCCGTCGTGGACGATCGTCGACCTCGACAAGCGCACCTACGCCGGCAATCCCGCCAACGTCGCGGACCTGCCGAGGTCCCGGCACCGCTGGATCAAGGGCGACATCTGCGACCCGAAGACGGTCGACAAGGCGATGCGGGGCTGCGAGCTCGTCGTCCACTTCGCGGCCGAGACGCACGTCGACCGGTCCATCCACGACGCGTCGGCCTTCCTGAGGACGAACGTCGTCGGGACGCAGGTCCTGCTGGACGCGGCCCTGCGCCTGGGCGTGCGGCGCTTCCTCCACGTCTCGACCGACGAGGTCTACGGTTCGGTCCCGAAGGGCTTCTCGCGGGAAGGCGACCGGCTCGAACCGAACAGCCCGTACGCGGCCTCGAAGGCGGCCTCGGACCTGCTGGTGCGCTCGTACTTCGTCACGCACAAGGCGCCGGTCCTGACCACGCGCGCGTCGAACAACTACGGCCCGTACCAGTATCCCGAGAAGGCCCTCCCGCTGATGATCACCAATTTCATGGAGGACAAGCCGTTCCCGATGTACGGCGACGGCCGCCAGGTGCGCGACTGGCTGCACGCGGCGGACCACGCGCGCGCGATCCTGACCGTCCTGGAGAAGGGCGCGCTCGGCGAGGTCTACAACATCGGCGGGTCGTACACGTGCCAGAACCGCGAGTTGATCGAGCGCGTGCTCAAGCTGATGGGCAAGCCGCGCTCGCTCGTGGTCCCCGTCGAGGACCGCAAGGGCCATGACCGGCGGTACGCCCTCGACTGCGGCAAGCTCCTGAAGCTCGGCTTCAAGCACGAGTACGATTTCGACAAGGGCCTGCGCGAGACCATCGCCTGGTACCGCGACAACGAGCGCTGGTGGCGCCCGCTCAAAAAAGCCGGCGGCTACCGCTCGTACTACAAGACGCAGTACAAGGGACGACGACCGCAGGGAGTGGTTTGACACCGAAGGCTACGGGAAGAAAACCATGACGAAGAAGAGCGTCGTGCGCAACGGGCACCGCCCGGCCGCCCCGGTGGCCTGGGGCCACACCGGCGGGGGCTGGATCGAGGCGGTCGTCGGCTCGATGTTCTCGGGCAAGACCCAGGAGCTGATCCGCCGCCTGCGCCTGGCGTCGATCGCGCGGCAGAAGGTCCAGGTCTTCAACTCCTCCCTGGACGTCCGCTACGCGAAGGACCACATCGTCTCGCACGACCTCCACAAGACGCCGTCGATC
>JAGWRY010000177.1 GCA_028869495.1 Elusimicrobiota bacterium
CGAGCGCCGAGGCCGCGCGCGTGTTGTAGCCGAGGCGGCCCGACGCCGCGTCGCCGCCGCTCAGCGGCAGGCGGTACTCGACGCCGCACGCGGCGTACGGGGCGCCGCCGCGCGGGGCGTCCGCGTCCACGGCCGCCAGCCAGTTCGGCGCGGGCCGCAGCGCGGCGCCGAGCTTGATCACCGTCGGCAGGGGCTCGGCCTCCGCGTCGAACTTCATGTCGCGCCCGACGTTGAGCGCCGCCAGGCCCAGGCGCAGGCGCCCGCCCAGCCAGGCCGGCGACTGCGCGCCGAAGTCGGCGGCCTCGGTCTGCGCCGTCGTCGCGATCGTCGCGCGGACGTACTTGCCCGCGGCGCCGAGCGCGGCCCCGTCGAGCCAGGGCGAGGACGAGCGCAGGCGCCACGCCCAGCCCAGCGAGGCGGACAGATCGCTCGGCGCGAAGCTCCCGATGGAGACCCCGCTCGCGTCGGTGCCCGGGATCGAGCCCGCCGAGAAGTACTGGACGCCCGCGCCGGCCGCCCCCCAGGCGCCGAGGTTCTGCGCGTAGAACGCGTCGTCGTAGAAGGTCGAGTCCAGGTAGGCCGCGTGCATCAGCGCCGCCTCGCCGCCGCGCACGCGCGCCAGGCCGGCCGGGTTCCAGTACAGCGCGGTCGCGTCGTCGGCGGCGGCCGTATAGGCCTCGCCCAGGCCCAGCGCGCGCGCCCCGGCCCCCAGGCGCAGGAACTCGGCCGCCGTCGTCCCGACGTCTCCCGACGTGAAGGCGGCGCGCGCCGGCGCCGCGGCGAGCGGGGCGGCGCACAGGACGGCGGCGAGGGCGCGCCTCATCGCTGGACCGCGAGCTTGTAGACGGCGTGCGCGGAGCCGCCGCGGACCAGCACGAAGTAGACGCCCGAGGCCGCGCGCCGCCCCGCGCGCGTCGTGCCGTCCCACGCGGCCTGGCCCGCGGCGTCGGCCGTCAGGTCCGCGATCCGCTCGCCGAGGAGCGTGTAGATCGTCAGCGTCGCGCCGGCCGGCAGGTCGGAGAAGGTCACCTCCGTGTGGCCGAGCGCCGGTCGGAAGGGGTTCGGGAAGATCTTCGCGCCGCCGACCGAGCCTCCGGGCGCGGCCTGCATCACCTGGTAGATCGAGAAGTGGTTGACCTCGGCCGTGACCAGGCGGTCGGCCTGGTCCACGCTCGACGCGTACGGCGTCCAGACGCCGTCGCCCGGGTCGTAGCGCGCGAGGACGAGGCGCGCGGCGTCGAGCCCGGAGACGTCCGAGGCCGCGTACGGCACGGTCAGCGAGACGGAGCGCGACGGCTCGGCGCCGCCGGAGCCCAGGTCGAGCGCGACGGCGTCGCCGGTCGGCGTCAGCGCGCCGGCCGAGGAGGGGGCCGAGGGGACGCTCGCCGGGATCGACAGCGACAGCGTCCCTCCGCCGGCGAAGGCGCCGGCGGGGACGTGGACCGTGACCGTGCCGCGGCTCGTCGCGTAGGTCAGCACGCCGCCGTCCGCGCCGAGCGTCCCGGTCGAGGCGCGCAGGACCTCGAGGACGCGGTCGTTGTCCGAGTCGGCGATCCACATGTTCCCGTTCGAGTCGATCGAGACCGAGGCCGGGTTCGTGAGGCCCGAGATCGAGGTCGCCTGCGCCTTCGTCGTGAAGCCCGACTGCCCGTAGACGGCCGAGGCCGCCATGCCGCTCGACAGCGGCAGGTCGTAGCGCAGGACGCGCTGGTTGTCGTGGTCGGCGACCCAGACGCGGCCGTCCGAGTCCACGGCGACGCCGAGCGGAAGGGCCAGCCCCGACGCCGTCGTCGCCGCGGCGCTGCTGACGAAGTCGACCTGGCCGAGCACGAGCGCGGCGGCCATCCCCGTCGAGAGCGGGACGTCGTAGCGCAGGACGCGGTTGGCGGTCTGGCCCGCGCCGGCCGCGTCCGTCACCCAGAGGTCGCCGGCCGCGTCGAAGGCGATCTTCGCCGGGGCGTTGAGGCCGGTCGCGGTCAGTCCCGGGCCCGCCGAGGTCAGGTTCGGCTCGCCGATCGCGAGGTCGGCGCTCTCGCCGCTCGAGAACGGCTTCGGAAAGCGCAGGACGCGGTCGTTGCCGGAGACCCAGAGGTTCCCGGACGGGTCGAAGGCGAGCCCGGTCGGGACGTACAGGCAGTTCGCCGACGGATGGGTCGCGCACTGGCTGGCGAAGTCCGGCTGTCCGATCACCAGGTCCGCGTCCATCCCGGTCGAGAACGGCGGCGAGAAGCGCAGGACGCGGTTGAAGTCCTGGTCGGCGACCCAGACCGCGCCCGAGGAGTCCACCGCCAGCGCCGCGGGCTGGTTCAGGTTCGCGGCGCTCGGGGAGCCCGCCGCCGCGCTCGTGTAGGCGTCGGGCTGGCCGAGGACCGCGTCGGCCGCCCGGCCGCTCGACAGCGCGGACAGGGAGTTCCAGACCAGCACGCGGTCGTCGCGCTGGTCGGCGACGAACAGGCGCCCGTGCGCGGGGTCGGCGACGGCGTCGTAGGGCAGGTTCATCCCGGTCGCGTTGAAGCCGTACCTCTGCGCCTGGACGAAGCTCCCCTGGCCGACGAGCAGGTCACCCGCTGCTCCGTCGGCGGCCGGCGTCGAATAGCGCACGACGCGCTGGTTGCCGGCGTCGACGACCCAGACGCCGCCCGACGCGTCCAGCGCGACGGCGACCGGCGTCTTGAGTCCGGCGGCCGTCGTCGCCGGCGCGCTGCTGACGAAGTCCGCCTGGCCGAGGACGAGCGAGGCGGCCATCCCGGTCGAGAGCGGCGCGTCGTAGCGCAGGACGCGGTTGCTGCCGTCGTCGACCGCCCAGACGTTCCCGGCGGCGTCGACGGCCACGCCGCCGACCGAGGCGCTCACCGACGAGGCGGCGATCCCGGCCGCGCTGGACGCGAAGTCGGCCTGGCCGAGGACGACCGCGGCGGCCATGCCGGTGGAGAACGGCGCGTCGTACTCGAGGACGCGCACCGAGTCGGACACGAGCAGGCTGCCGGACGGCGCGAAGGCCAGCGCGCGCGGAGCGTCGAGCCCCGTCGCGGCGACGGACGAGACGCTCGACGTGAAGTCGCCCTGGCCGAGCGCGAGGTCGGCGCTCTCGTCCGTGGAGAACGGCGGGGAGAAGCGCAGGACGCGGCGGTTGCCCTGGTCGGCGACCCACAGCGAGCCGTCCGCGGCGAAGGCCAGCGCGCTCGGGTTCGAGAAGGCCGTCGCCGACGTCGCGGCGAGATCGGCCGTGAAATCCGGCTGACCGAGCACGAGGTCGGCGCTCTCGCCGCTCGTCACGGGCGCCGGGAAGCGCAGGACGCGATTGTTGCCGTAGTCGGCGACCCACAGGTTCCCGGCCCCGTCCACGGCGAGCCCGCCCGGGTCGCTGAGCGCGCCCGCCGAGGTCCCGGAGCCGGTCGCCAGGAAGCCGTCCTGCCCGAGCACGCCGTCGGCCGGACGTCCGCTCGCCAGCGCCGAGAGGCCGTTCCAGAACAGCACGCGGCTGTCGCCCTGGTCGGCGACGTAGACGCGCGCGTTCGCGGTGTCGATCGCGACCTGGCCGCCGGCCTGCGTCCACAGGTTGAAGCCGTACGCGTTGGGGAAGGAGGACAGGCCGCGCGTCGTGAACAGCCCCTGGCCGAGGACGAGGTCGGCCGTGCCGCCCGGCATGCCGGCGCGGGCGAGGCCGGCGAGAGCCGGCAACGTCAGTAAAACGAGCGCCGCCGTCACGCGCGAGGGTCGCATGGGGTTGGACGGCTAGGCCGGTAGTATAGGCGGGCGCCGAGGCGAAATCAAGACGGCCGGCGCCCCTTCGCGCGGTCGGCGATCAGGCGCGCGGCCAGCGCGGTCCAGCCGGTCTGGTGCGAGGCGCCCAGGCCCTTGCCGGTCTCGCCGTGGAAGTATTCGTGGAAATTGACCTCGTCCTTCCAGGCGGGATCGCGCGCCAGGCGCGTCCCGGCCAGGAACGGCCGCGCGCCGGAGGCGTCGGACAGGAACAGGCCCGACAGGCGCGACGAAAGCTCGCGCGCGGCCTCGGCCAGCGTCGCGCGCCGTCCCGAGCCGGCGGGCAGTTCGACGGTCAGGGCGTCGCCGTAGAAGCGGCCGTAGGCCTCGAGCGCCTCGACCAGCATGTAGTTCAGCGGCATCCAGACCGGACCGCGCCAGTTCGAGTTGCCGCCGAAGGCGCGGCTGTCGCCCTCGCCCGGCGCGTAGCGGACCTCGCGGCGCTCGCCGCACAGCTCGGTCGAGAACGGCGCGGCCGCGTAGGCCTTGGACAGGGAGCGCACGCCGTGCGGCGACAGGAACTCGGCCTCGTCGAAGACGCGGGCGAGCACGCGCGCCAGGCGGTCCTTCGTCGGCGCCGCCAGCAGGCGGCGTCCGGCCGCGTCCCCCTCCCCGGGAGCCAGGAACGACGCGAAGCGCGCCAGGTCCGGGCGATGCGCGGCCAGCCACTCGTAGCGCTCCCAGAAGCCCGCGTGCCGCCGCAGGTCCGCCTCGTCGAAGACGGCCGCGGCCAGGAGCGGGATCAGCCCGACCAGCGAGCGCAGGCGCACCGGGCGCTCGTCGCCGTCCGCGCGCACGCGCGAGTAGTAGAAGCCGTCGGCCTCGTCCCAGAGCCCGCCGCAGCAGGCCTCGTTCATCGCGTCGGCGATCGCGACGAAGTGGTCGAGGAACTTCGTCGCCATGTCCTCGTAGGCCGGGTTCTCCTCGGCCAGCTCCAGCGCGATCGCGAGCATCGTCGCGCAGTAGAACGCCATCCAGGCCGTGCCGTCGGCCTCCTCGAGGACCGCGCCGCCGGGGAGCGGCTTCGAGCGGTCGAAGGCCGAGATGTTGTCGAGGCCGAGGAAGCCGCCGTCGAAGAGCGCGTCGCCGCGGACGTCCTTGCGGTTGACCCACCAGGTGAAGTTCAGGACCAGCTTCTGGAAGACGCGCGACAGGAAGACCCGGTCGCGCTTCCCCTTCGCCGCCGCGATCTTGTAGACGCGCCAGGCGGCCCAGGCGTGGACCGGCGGGTTCGCGTCGGAGAACGCGAACTCGTAGGCCGGGATCTGGCCGTCGGCGCGCATGTACCACTCGCGCAGGAGCAGGACCAGCTGGGACTTCGCGAACTCCGGGTCGACGCCGGCCAGCGCGACGCAGTGAAAGGCCAGGTCCCAGGACGCGAACCACGGGTACTCCCAGGTGTCCGGCATCGAGAGCACGTCGCGGGCGAACAGGTGCCCCCAGTCCCGGTTGCGCGCGCGGCCCGGCGGCGGCGCGGGCTGGGCCGGATCGCCGTCCAGCCAGTCCGCGACCACGTACTCGTAGAACTGGCGCGACCAGAGCAGGCCCGCGTAGGCGCGGCGCGCGGCGGCGCGCTCGTCGGGCGACAGGGCGACCGGCAGGCGGCGCGCGTAGAAGCGGTCGGCCTCGGCGATCCGCTCCGCGAAGACCGCGTCGAAGCCCGCGCCGAAGGCGGGAGAGCCGACCTCGTCCTCCGGGCGCAAGCGCAGGCGCAGGACCGCGCGCCCGCCGGGCGGCAGCCTCAGGCGATAGAGCGCGGCCGCCTTCGTGCCGCTCCCGGACGGGTCGACCGCGGACCGGTCGCCGCGGATCACGTACTCGTGGAAGGCGTCCTTGACGTGCGGCGAGGGGTTCGGCGTCCCGTACAGGCGGCGGAAGTTCGTCTCGTTGCCGGTGAACAGGAGCTCCGGCGCGGCGCCGTCGGGCCCGGCGTCCGCCGACAGGCGGAAGCGCCCCAGCGTCGCGTGCTCGGCCGCGACCTCGCCGCGCCCCGCGCGCCGCAGGCTCGGCCGGCGGACCGCGTCGTCCTCGCCGGTCCGGCCCCAGGACCAGGCGTTGCGGAACCACAAGGTCGGCAGAACGGCCAGCTCCGCCGCCTCGGGACCGCGGTTCTCGACGGTCAGGCGGATCAGGACGTCGTCGGGCGAGGCCTTCGCGTACTCGACGGTCAGGCCGAACCAGCGGCCCTCGTCGAAGACGCCGCAGTCCTCGAGCTCGAACTCCGGCTCGGCCAGGCCGCGGCGCGCGTTCTCCGCGACGAGGCGCGCGTACGGGAACTCCGCCTGCGGATAGCGGTACGAGGCCTTCAGGTACGACTGCGTCGGCGTCGCGTCGAGGTGGAAGTACGCCTCCTTGACGTCCTCGCCGTGGTTGCCCTCGGCGTTGGTCAGGCCGAAGAGGCGCTCCTTCAGGATCGGGTCGCGCCCGTTCCACAGCGCGGGCGAGAAGCACAGCCGCCCCTCGCGGTCGCAGAGCCCCAGCAGGCCGTCCTCGCCCCAGCGGTAGGCGCGGCTGCGCGCGTGGTCGTGCGGGAAGTAGTCCCAGCAGTCGCCGCCGGCCGAGTAGTCCTCGCGCACGGTGCCCCACTGGCGCCCGGAGAGATAGGCGCCCCAGCGCCGCCAGTTCGCCGCGCGCGCGGCGTCCTCGGCCAGCCGCGCGGCCTCGGGGTCGTCAGTCGCCGACATGGAGGACGTGCTTGATGCCCGGCAGGCGGCCGGCCAAGGGAGCCTCGAAATCGGCGAGCGCGTGCCTCTGCGTGATCAGCCGGGGCACCGCCAGCGGCCAGGCCTTCAGGAAGGACGCGAGGTCCTTGGCCGCGGACTCGAAGGCGGCGCGCGGCGCGTTGACCGAGCCGAAGACGAGCTGGTTCTGCAGGACGAGCCCGCGCATCAGGCGGTCCGCGTCCACCGAGATCGGCCCCTTGCGTCCGGGCACGCCGGTGAAGACGAAGACGCCGTTCGTGCCGAGGAATTCGAGGGCCTCGAAGGCCAGCGGCGCCGCGCCCGTCGCCTCGTAGACGAGGTCGATCGGCCCGGCCTTCTTCGCGAGCTCGTCCAGCGGCGTCTCGCGCGAGCAGACGTACGACGCGCCCAGGCCGCGCACGAGCTCGGCCTTCGGGTCGGTCGAGGGCTCGAGAGAATAGACGGCCGTCGTGAAGCCCTCCAGGCGCAGGAGCATCGCGCCCAGGAGCGCGACCGGCCCCGCGCCCAGCACGACCGCGCGCGCGCCCAGCCCCGGCTCGCCCTTGACCCCGGGCTTGAACCAGGGCAGGCGGGCCTGCACGCGCCGCGCCTCGGCCAGCGCCTTCTCGGCGATCGTCAAGGGCTCGATGAGCACGCCGACGTCTTTCAGCGCCTTCGGCAGCTTGACGACGTACTTCGCCTCCTCGACGACGAGCTCCGTCATGTAGCCGCGGCGGCGGTTGATGCCGCGCTCGACGAAGCCGCCGGTCTCGCAGAAGTCCTGATGCCCGGCGGCGCAGGCGCGGCAGGCCGGGTCCGGGCAGGGGCGGCGCACCATCAAGACGGCCAAGTCGCCGACTTTCAAGCCCGCGGCCTCGGGCCCGGCCTCGACGACGCGGGCCAGCGACTCGTGGCCCATGATCAGGTGGTCCTCGCCGTCGGGCGGCGCGCCGTAGGCGAAGGAGTAGATCTCCTTGTCGGTGCCGCAGACGCCGACGTCGAGGATCTTGAGCTTGACCTGGGACGGCGACGCGAGCTTCGGCTCCTCCGCGTCGATCAGGCGCACGCGGCGCTCCTTCGGGAAGGCGGCGACGGCTTTCATGAGGGACCTCCGGCGCGCGGGGCGCGCGAGCGTCCAATCTACGATTTTTGCGGCCCGGCGGGCGAATCTCGGAGGCAAAAGGCTATCATCCCCGCGATGTCCCGCCTCCCCCCGCCGCGTCCCGCGCTCGTCGCCCTCTTCCTTTCGGCGATGACGCTCGCCGTCTACTGGCCCTCGCTGACGCACGGCTTCGTCAACTACGACGACCCGTCCTACGTCGCCGAGAACGCCGCCGTCCGAGGCGGCCTGAGCGCCGCCGGCGCCGTCGCGGCCTTCCGCAGCCCTCCGGCCGGCTACCCGGAGCCGCTGTCGATGCTCTCGCACGAGCTCGACGTCGAGCTCTTCGGACTGAACCCCGCCGGACACCACCTGACGAACGTGCTCCTGCACCTGGGCGCGGTCCTCCTCCTCTTCTTCGCGCTTCTGCGCATGACCGGCGACCCGTGGCCCAGCGCCTTCGCCGCCGCCGTCTTCGCCGTCCATCCCCTGCAGGTCGAGTCCGTGGCTTGGGTCGCCGAGCGCAAGACCGTCCTCAACGGCCTGCTGACGATGCTGACCCTGTTCCTTTATGCGGGCTACGCGCGGCGCCCGTCGCGCGGGCGCTACGCCGCCGTCGCCGCGGCCTTCGCGCTGTCGCTGGCGGCCAAGTCCGTCGTCGTCGGCCTGCCGCCGGCCCTGCTCGTCCTCGACGTCTGGCCGCTGCGGCGGCGGGAGCCGCTCGCCCGCCTGGCCCTCGAGAAGCTGCCTCTGCTGGCCCTGTCGGCGCTGTCGGCCGCGCTGGTCCTGGCCGGCACGCGCGGCGTCGCCGGAGGCATCCCGCTCGACGTCAAGGCCGCCGCGGCCGTCATGGGCGTCTGCGCCGCGCTGGGCCGCGCGCTGTGGCCGTCGGGGCTCTGCGTGCTCTATCCGTATCCGACCGCGTTCCCGCCGCTGAAGATCGCGGCGGAGGCCGCGGCCCTGATCGCCGCGACCGTCCTGGCCGCGCGCGCCGCGCGCCGGCGCCCTTGGTGGCTGGCCGGCTGGCTGTGGTTCCTGCTGATGATCGCGCCCTATTCGGGGATCGTCCAGGTCGGCGACCAGGCGACGGCCGACCGCTACATGTACCTGGCCCTGGTCGGCCCGGCGCTGGCCGCCGCCTGGGGCCTGCCCGAGCTCGTCGCCCTGCCGGAGGGCGCCTGGGCGGCGGCGGGCGGGCTCGCCCTGTCGGCGCTGATGGTCGCCTCCGGGCTCCAGCTCCGCTATTGGCGGAACGGGCTCCTGCTCTTCGAGCGCGCGGCCTCCCTGCACCCGGAGAGCCCGGTGATCCGCTACGATCTCGGCGACGCGCTCGACCGCGCCGGCGACGTCCCGGCCGCGCTCGCGCAGTACCGCGCGGCCCTGGCCGGACGCCCGGCCTACGTGCAGGCGGCCGACGCGCTGGCCGTGGACCTGGCCCGCGCCGGGCGCCTGGACGAGTCGCGGGCGGTGCTGGAGGAGATCCTGCGCCTCGCCCCGGCGGACGACCCGAAGCGGGAGGTCCTCGAGCGCAACCTCGAGCTCGTGCGGCGCGCTCGACCGCGCGCGCGCGAAAAGCTATCATCGCCGCATGGCGCGCGTGCTGATCATCGATGACGACTTCGAGATCGTCGGAGTCCTGACCGAGATCCTGACGAGGGACGGCCACGAGGTCGACTCCGCGCCGGAGCCGGTCGAGGGGATGCAGAAGACGCGCAAGCTGAACCCCGACCTGATCATCCTCGACTACCACATGCCGGGCAACACCGGCGCGCACCTCTACGAGTCGCTGAGGCGCAACAACGCGACGAAGAAGACGCCGATCCTGTTCATGAGCGGCGAGGCCGCCCCCGACCAGATCCTGGCCGAGATCACCGACGCGGAGGGCTCGCGCTTCCTGCCCAAGCCCGTCCCGCTCGAGGACTTCCGTCGCGCGGTCCGCGAACTGCTCGCGGGCATCAAGGAGGAGTGACATGGGCAAGCTCGTTCTCGTCCGCCACGGACAGTCGCAGTGGAACCTGGAGAACCGCTTCACGGGCTGGATCGACGTGCCGATCACCGAGAACGGCGCCCAGGAGGCGCACCGCGCCGGGCGCGAGCTCAAAGGGATCGCGTTCGACCTCGCCTTCGCGTCCGCGCTCAAGCGCGCGCGGCAGACCCTCGACATCCTGCTCCAGGAGACCGGCCGGACCGGCATCCCGGTCGAGACGGACCAGGCCCTCAACGAGCGCCACTACGGCGACCTGCAGGGGCTCAACAAGGCCGAGACCGCCGAGAAGTTCGGCGCCGAGCAGGTCCACGTCTGGCGGCGCTCCTACGACGTGAAGCCCCCGAACGGCGAGAGCCTGAAGGACACCGCCGCCAGGACCCTGCCCTATTTCAAGGAGAAGATCCTCCCCGCCGCCGCGGCCGGCAGGAACGTTCTGGTCTCGGCGCACGGCAACTCCCTGCGCGCGATCGTGATGTTCCTGGACAAGCTCTCGCCCGAGCAGATCGTCAAGGTCGAGATCGGCACCTGCCGCCCGCTGATCTACGAGATCGGCCCGAAGGGCGAGGTCCTCAAGAAGACCGCCGCCGCGGCCTGAGCTCCCGCGGGGGACCTCCGCCGCCCGGGCGCCGATGTGGTATCATGGCGCCATGAAGAGACCGATCTCCCGCTTTCTGATCCTCGCCTCCGTCGCGGGCCTGGCCGCCTGCGCCGGCACGAAGGCCTCGATGAAGTCCGGCTCCCAGTCCGGCGCGGCCGCCAACGGCGGCGCCGCCGAGGCCGCGCCACAGGTCCCGCCGACGCAGGTGACCGAGGCCAGCCTGCGCGTCGGCGACTTCGTGCCCCGCGAGGACCTGAAGACCGTCCATTTCGACTACGACAGCGCGAAGCTCTCCCCCGAGACGCTGAAGACCCTGAAGGCGAACGCCGAGGTCCTGAAGGCCGACCCGTCGCTCGTCGTCGAGGTGACCGGCAACTGCGACGCGCGCGGCACCGTCGCCTACAACCTGGCCCTCGGCCAGCGGCGCGCGAAGGAGGTCCGCGACTACTACATCCTGCTCGGCGTCGACGGGACCCGGGTCGCGACGATCTCCTACGGCAAGGAGAAGCCGCTCTGCGAGGAGTCCACGCCGGCATGCTGGGCGCGCAACCGCCGCGCCGAGACCCTCGCGCGCGTGCCGCCGCCGGCCGCGGCCGCCCCCGCCGCGACGTCCCGGTGAGCCTCCGGCGGGCCGCCGTCCCGCTCCTCGCCCTGCTGGCCCTGTCCGGCTGCGTGGCCACCCAGCAGGACGTGCTGGGCCTGGCCCAGCAGTCCGACGACCTGAAGTCGCAGATCGTCGACCTGAAGAAGACCGTCTCCTCCCTGCAGGCCAACCAGGCCGACCTGTCCGTCCAGATCCAGCAGCTGCGCTCGGACCTGGCCGCCTACTCGGACACCGTGAAGACGTCGATCGGGAACATGAACCAGCTCTCGACCCAGCTCAACGACGTCGCCGCGCGCCTGTCCGGCAAGGTGACCCAGCTCGGCGAGACCCTCGAGCAGGCCCAGCAGAAGGCGCTCGAGGCCCAGCAGCAGGCGCTCGAGGCGCAGAAGGCCCAGCTCGAGGCGCAGGGGCGCGAGACCGAGGCGACCGAGCTGCTGCTGACCGCCGAGAAGCGCCTGCACGCGCGCGAGTACGCGCAGGCCGCGGCCACCCTCGAGGACTACCTGAAGCGCTTCCCGAAGGGGAGCCTCAACGACTCCGCGACCTACGACCTCGGCCTCGCCTATTACGAGCTCGGCGAGTGGCGCAAGGCCGGCGTGCAGTTCGCGACGATCATCGAGAAGTACCCGAAGAACGGGCAGATCCCCGGCGCGCGCCTGCGCTACGCGCTGTGCCTGATCCGTCTCAAGAAGAGCGGCGGCGAGGCGCGGGCCTACCTCGAGTCGGTCGTGCGCGACTTCCCGCGCGCCCCCGAGGCGAAGGAGGCGGCCCGCGAGCTCAAGCGCCTGGACGCCGCCGGCCGCGCGGGCCGGACGCGCCGCCCCGCGGCGAGGACGAAGAAGCGGAAGTGAGCCTCCTCCTCGCGGCCCTGCTCCTCCTGCCGGCGGCGCCGGCCCCGGCGCAGACCACGGTGAACATCTCCGTCGGCGGCGGGACCTCCGCGCCGCCCCCGGTCCTGGCGCTGGCGCCGTTCGCGGCCCTCGACGTCAAGAGCGGCGCGGACGCGCTCCTCGCCAAGCAGATCCGCGACATCGTGCGCTCGGACCTGATGCTGTCGCGCCGCTTCAACGTCCAGGACGAGGGCCCGGGCCTTCCGACGGCGACCGCCGCCGTCTGGCGCCTGTCGGCGACGGTCGGGCGCGAGGCCGACAAGCTCTTCGCGCAGGTGCGCCTCGAGAACGGCGACGGCGGGCAGGCGGTCTTCGAGCGCTACTATCGCCAGGACCCGAAGTGGCTGAGGCCGCTGGCGCACCGGATCTCCGACGACGTCGTCAAGGCCGCGACCGGCCGCGACGGCATCGCCGGCACCCGCATCGCCTTCGTGAACAGCCAGACCGGCCACAAGGAAGTCTACGTGATGGACTACGACGGAGCGAACGTGCGGCGCCTGACCGACGACCGCTCGATCGACCTGCTCCCGCGCTTCTCGCCCGACGGCAGCGAGATCGCCTACACCAGCTACAAGCGCGGCAACCCCGACCTCTACCTCCTCGACCTGACGACCGGCAAGGAGTCGACGCTCTCCGACGCGCAGGGTCTCAACATCGCCGGCGGCTTCTCGCCGGACGGGACCGAGCTGCTGATGACGATGTCGCGCGAGCGCAGCCCGAACCTCTACGAGCTGGACCTGAAGACGAAGGCGCTGGCGCGGCTGACCCATTACTTCGGCGCCGACAGCTCGCCGACCTTCTCGCCGGACGCGCGCCAGGTCGCCTTCGTCTCCGACCGCTCCGGCAACCCGCAGATCTACCTGCTCGACCTGGCGGCCAAGTCCGCGCGGCGCCTGACCGACCTCAACTGGTGCGACTCGCCGGCCTGGTCGCCGACCGGCGAGTGGATCGCCTTCGCCGGCCGGGCGAACCGTTTCGACAAGATGGACATCTTCCTCGTCGACCTGACCGGCTCGCAGATCCGCCAGCTGACCCACGGCGAGGGCTCCAACGAGGACCCGACCTGGTCGCCGGACGGGCGCCTGCTGGCCTTCTCGTCCACGCGCGACGGCCGCCGCCGCATCTACGTGATGGACGCCGACGGCTCGGCCCCGCGTCCCGTCGCCGACGTCCCCGGCTCGAGCTCGACGCCGAGCTGGTCCGGGATCCGCCCCTAGACGCCGGCGTCCCGGCGCCACGCGCCGCCAACGCGGCGATAATGGAATCTTAACGGGGTCCGCCGCTATGCTGAAGGCATGGCGAAGACCCTGGCCGACCTGCTTGGTCCGAAATCCGTCCTCGTCCCGCTGAAGACCGCGACGCTCGCGGACGCCGTCTCTCAGCTCGTCGGCGCGCTGCCTCTGGACGCGCCCGAGGACCGCGCCGCGCTGAAGGCGGCGGTCCTGGCGCGCGAGGCCGCGGGCTCGACCGGCATCGGCGCGGGCGTCGCGATCCCGCACGCGCGCTGGGCGAAAGCGCTGCGCCCGCTGATGGCGGCCGGGCTCTCCGAGCGTCCGATCGACTTCAAGTCGGCCGACGGCCGCCCCGTCTCGCTCGTCTTCCTGCTGGCCGTGCCGATCGCGGACTACGCCGCGCACCTGAAGGCGCTGGCCGCCGTCAGCCGCTTGGCCGCGGACAAGACGCTGCTCCGCCGTCTTCTCAAGGCGCCGTCGGCGGAGGCGCTTTACGGACTGCTGGCCGGGGCGCCGCTTTGATCGATCGGAGCACGCGGATATCCCCATGAAGAAGCGCCGCCTGTCCCGGCTGATCGTCTCTCTCGCTCTCGCGCCGTCGCTGGCGGCGGCGGCCGACGCCGCGCCCGCGGACGTCTCGGCCCTGCGCGGCCAGGTGGAAAGCTTGAGCCGGCGCGTCGACGCGCTGGAGAGCGCGAAGAGTTCCGCGCCCGCGCCGTCCGCCTGGGCCGCGGACCTGCCGGTCAAGTTCGGGGGGTTCGTCGACACGTATTACGCCTACGACTTCGACCGCCCGCCCCAGCGCGACCGCGCCTACACGGCCCAGGCCCCGAGAAGCAACGAGTTCGACGTCAACCTCGCCTACCTGGAGGCCGTGGTCGACTCCGCGCGCGTGCGCGGCCGCTTCGCCCTGCAGACCGGCAACTCGGTCCAGGCCGCCTACGCGGGCGAGCCGACGGTCGGCAAGGTCAGCGGGCCGAGCGTCTCCCAGCTCATCCAGGAGGCCTGGGCCGGCTATCGCGTGACGGACAAGCTCTGGCTCAACGGCGGCGTCTACTTCTCGCACATCGGCATGGAGAGCTTCATCTCCAAGAACAACTGGACCTACACGCGCTCCATGATCGGCGAGTTCTGCCCGACCTACCAGTCCGGCGTCTGGGCCAGCTACCGGTTCGACGCCGCTTGGTCGGCCCAACTGCACGTCCTCAACGGGTGGCAGAACATTTCGGAGAACAACGACAACAAGGCGCTCGGAACCCAGCTCGCCTGGGCTCCGGAAGGGGGCTGGTCGGCGACCGACAACACGTTCTGGGGCCAGGAGGTCGGCAACCAGGGGCGCTTCCTCAACGACGTCGTCGTCAAGACCCCCGCCTGGGGGAAGTTCCAGCTGGAGGGCTCCGTCGACTACGGCCTCCAGCGCAAGCCCTCGGGCGCGGGCGACTTCTCGACCTGGTACGGCGGTTCGCTCGTCGGGCGCTACGCCTTCACCCGCCGCGTCGCCCTGGCCGCCCGCGTCGAGCGCTTCGCCGATCCGGACCAGGTCGTCGTGCAGACGGGGGCGGGAGCCTTCAAGACGACGGGCGCCTCCGTCAACGTCGACGTCCAGCTGCAAAAACAGCTCGTCTGGCGCGTCGAGGCGCGCGGGTACCGGGGCGAGAACGCCGTCTTCCCGTCGCCGCACGGCTCGCTCAAGAACGACGGCTATGTCGCGACGTCGCTGGGGCTGACGCTGTAGGAGGCAGGCATGGACGATCTCATCTACGCGGGCTTGACGCTGGCGTTCTTCGTCCTGACGTGGCTCGTCGTCGAGGCGTTCGACGGGCTGTCGCGGAGCGGGTCATGACGATCTTCTATTGGATCGCGCTGACCGTCTCCTGCGGGCTGTGCCTCTATCTGTTCGTCGCGCTGTTCAAGCCGGAGCTGTTCTGAGGATTCCATGACTGAAAACGCCTGGGTTCAATGCATCGCCTACTTCGCGGCCGTCATCGGTTTCGGCGCCCTTTACGGCCCCTACATGGCCCGCGTCTACGAGGGCAAGCCCGGCTGGCTCGGCCGCGTCTTCGGACCCGTCGAGAGCGCGCTCTACCGGCTGTCCGGCGTCGACCCGGACGAGGGCATGGGCTGGAAGACGTACGCCGCCGCGGCCCTCCTCTTCAACATGCTCGGCGTGTTCGCGGTCTACGCCCTCCAGCGCCTGCAGGGCCTCCTGCCCCTCAACCCGGCGGGCTTCGGCGCCGTCGCCGCCCACAGCGCCTTCAACACGGCGGCGAGCTTCGCCACCAACACCAACTGGCAGGGCTACGGCGGCGAGACGACGATGAGCTACCTCACCCAGATGCTGGGCCTGACCGTGCAGAACTTCCTGTCGGCGGCCGCGGGCATGGCCGTGCTGGCCGCCTTCATCCGCGGCCTGCGCGCGCGAGAGACGGAGAACCTGGGCAACTTCTGGGCCGACATGGTCCGCACGACCCTCTACATCCTCCTGCCGCTGTCGCTGGTCATGGCCGTCGTCCTGGTGTGGCAGGGGGTGCCCCAGGACTTCAAGCCCGCCGCCAAGGCCGCCATGGTCGAGACCGTCCACTACGACAATAACGGCAAACCTGCCTCCACCGATGAGCAGGACATCCCGCTCGGTCCCGCGGCCTCCCAGATCGCCATCAAGCAGTTGGGCACCAACGGCGGCGGCTACTACAACGTCAACTCGGCCCATCCGCTGGAGAACCCGACGCCGCTGTCGAACTTCGTCGAGTGCTGGGCCATCCTCGCGCTCGCGGCGGCCTGCTGCATCATGTTCGGCGTCATGGTGGAGGACCGCCGGCAGGGTTGGGCGATCCTGGCCGCGATGACGGTGATCCTGGTTCCCATGGTCCTCTTCTGCGCCGTCTGCGAGCAGAGGGGCAACCCTCTCGTCGCCGCGCTGGGCGTGAGCACCCAAGCCGTGGAGGGGCCCGCCGCGACCTCGGGCGGCAACATGGAGGGCAAGGAGGTGCGCTTCGGCATCGCCGACTCGGCGCTGTGGGCCGTGACGACGACGGCGGCCTCCAACGGCTCGGTCGACTCCATGCACGACTCCTACACGCCGCTGGGCGGCCTGATCCCCCTCTTCATGATGCAGCTCGGCGAGGTGGTCTACGGCGGCGTGGGCTCGGGACTCTACGGAATGCTCGTCTTCGTCCTGGTCGCCGTCTTCGTGGCGGGCTTGATGGTCGGACGCACGCCGGAATACCTGGGCAAGAAGATCGAGGCCTTCGAGATGAAGATGGCCTCCGTCGTCGTCCTCATCATGCCCATCCTCGCGCTCGTGCCGACGGCGCTGGCCGTCGTCAGCGCGTCGGCGAAGGCGTCCCTGGCCAATCCCGGCGCCCACGGCTTCTCGGAGATCCTCTACGCCTTCACGTCGATGGCCAACAACAACGGCAGCGCCTTCGCCGGGCTGACCGCGAACGTTCCCTTCTACGACATCCTGGGCGGGTTCGTCATGCTGCTGGGCCGCTACTGGATCATGGTCCCCACGCTGGCGATCGCGGGCTCGCTGTCGCGCAAGAAGATCGTGCCGGCCGGCGAGGGGACTTTGCCGACCCACACGCCCCTCTTCGTGGGCCTGCTCGTGGGCGTCGTTTTGATCGTGGGCGCGCTGACCTTCGTGCCCGCGCTGGCGCTGGGCCCCGTGGCCGAGCACTTGATGATGATCGGAGTCCGCTGACATGAGCGAGAAAGCCAAGAGCCGTTCGCTGTTCGACCCGCGGATCGCGCGCCGGGCCGCCTGGGACAGCGTCCTCAAGCTGTCGCCGCGCCACCAGCTGCGCAACCCGGTGATGTTCTGCGTCTACGTCGGCGGTCTGCTGACGCTGGGCCTCTGGGTCCAGTCCCTGCTGGGCAAGGGCGAGGCGCCTTCGGGCTTCATCCTGTCCGTCTCCCTCTGGCTGTGGTTCACCGTGCTCTTCGCGAATTTCGCCGAGGCCATGGCCGAGGGCCGGGGCAAGGCCCAGGCCGACAGCCTGCGCCAGGCGCGCCGGCACGTACCGGCCAAGAAGCTGGCCGCGCCCGCCAAAGACGCGCAGGTCGCCCGGGTCCTCTCCTCCGAATTGCGGGCGGGCGACGTCGTGCTCGTCGAGGCCGGAGACTTCATCCCCGGCGACGGCGAGGTGATCGAGGGGGTCGCCTCGGTCAACGAGGCCGCCGTCACCGGAGAGAGCGCGCCCGTCATCCGCGAGAGCGGCGGCGACCGCAGCGCGGTCACCGGCGGGACCGTCGTCCTGTCGGACTGGCTCGTCGTCCGGATCACGGCCAATCCGGGCGAGAGCTTCCTCGACCGGATGATCTCGCTCGTCGAGGGCGCCGCGCGCCAGAAGACGCCCAACGAGATCGCCCTCAACATCCTGCTGGCCGCCTTGACGATCATCTTCCTGCTGGTGTGCGCGACGCTGCTGCCGTATTCGATCTACAGCGTCGCCGCGGCCGGGACGGGAACGGTCGTGCCGGTCACCGTGCTCGTCGCCCTCTTCGTGTGTCTCGCCCCGACGACGATCGGCGGCCTGCTCTCGGCCATCGGCGTGGCCGGCATGGACCGCATGATCCAGGCCAACGTGATCGCGACCTCCGGCCGCGCCGTCGAGGCCGCGGGCGACGTGGACGTGCTGCTCCTCGACAAGACCGGCACGATCACCCTGGGCAACCGCCAGGCCGTCGCCTTCGTGCCCGCCGAGGGCGTGACGCCCGAGACTCTGGCCGACGCCGCCCAGCTGGCCTCCCTGCCCGACGAGACGCCCGAGGGGCGCAGCGTCGTCGTCCTGGCCAAGGAGGAGCACGGCCTGCGCGGCCGCGAGCTCCACGAGCTCCAGGGGCGCTTCGTGCCGTTCTCGGCGCGCACGCGCATGAGCGGCGTGGACCTGCCCGGCCGCGTGATCCGCAAGGGCGCCGCCAACGCGGTGGAGGCTCACGTCAAGGCCCTCGGCGGCTCCATGCCCAAGGGCTTCCAGGCGCTCGTCGAGGCCAGCGCCCGCCAGGGAGAGACGCCGCTGGTCGTCGCCGAGGGGGCGAGGGTGCTGGGCGTCATCCGCCTCAAGGACATCGTCAAGGGCGGCATCCGCGAGCGTTTCGCCGAGCTGAGGCAGATGGGCATCAAGACGATCATGATCACCGGAGACAACCCGCTGACCGCGAGCGCGATCGCGGCCGAGGCCGGCGTCGACGACTTCCTGGCCCAGGCCACGCCGGAGACCAAGCTCGAGTACATCCGCCGGCTTCAGGCCGGCGGGCGGCTGGTCGCGATGACCGGCGACGGCACCAACGACGCCCCGGCGCTGGCCCAGGCCGACGTCGCGGTCGCGATGAACACCGGCACGCAGGCCGCCAAGGAGGCGGGCAACCTCGTCGACCTGGACTCGAACCCGACCAAGCTCATCGAGATCGTCGAGATCGGCAAGCAGCTCCTGATGACGCGCGGCGCGCTGACGACCTTCTCGATCGCCAACGACGTCGCCAAGTACTTCGCGATCGTCCCGGCGGCCTTCGTCGGAACGTACCCGGCGCTGGCCGCGCTCAACGTCATGCATCTCGCCACGCCTCAAAGCGCGATCCTGTCGGCGGTGATCTTCAACGCGCTGATCATCGTCGCGCTGATCCCGCTGGCCCTGCGCGGCGTCGAATACCGCCGCGTCGGCGCGGCCCAGCTCCTGCGCGTCAACTCGCTCGTCTACGGCGTCGGAGGCCTGGTCGCCCCCTTCGTCGGCATCAAGCTGATCGACCTCCTGCTCGTCGGCCTGCATCTCGTCTAGGAGAAAGACATGAAGACCGTCCTCGGTCAGCTCCGCCCCGCGCTGATCGTCTTCGCCGCGCTCTCGATCCTCACGGGCCTCCTCTACCCCGCGCTGACGACCGCGCTCGCGCGGGCGCTGTTCCCGTCCCAGGCCGACGGAAGCCCGATCGCGCGGAACGGGAAGGTCGTCGGCTCCGCGCTGATCGGCCAGCCCTTCTCCGATCCGCGGCATTTCTGGGGCCGCCCGTCGGCCACGTCGCCGTTCCCCGACAACGCGGCGGCCTCGTCCGGCTCGAACCTGGGGCCGACCAATCCCGCCCTCCTGAAGGCCGTCCGGGACCGCGTCGCGGCCCTGCGCGCCGCCGACCCCGCCGCGAGCGGCCCCATCCCGCCCGACCTCGTCACGGCCTCGGCCAGCGGCCTGGACCCGGACATCAGCCCGGCGGCCGCGCTTTACCAGGTCCCGCGCGTCGCGCGGGCGCGCGGGCTGTCCGTCGCGGCGGTCCGCGCCCTCGTTCTCGGCCGCGTCGAGGGCCGGTGGCTCGGGGTCTTCGGCGAGCCGCGCGTGAACGTGCTGGAGCTGAACCTGGCCCTGGACGCCGCGGCCTCGGATGCGTTGCAAAGGAACGCGAAAGCTGGTACATAGCGGATAGGATGGCGCGCAAGCGGCTCAAGCCCGAGTCGTACCTCGACGAGGCCCGGCGGCAGGAACGCGCGGAGGGCCGTCTCAAGGTCTTCCTGGGGGCCGCGCCCGGCGTCGGCAAGACCTACACGATGCTGGAGGCCGCGGCCGCGCGCAAGCGCGAGGGCGTCGACGTCGTCGTCGGCCTGGCCGAGACGCACGGGCGCGCGGAGACGCGGGCGCTCCTCGAGGGGCTCGAGGTCCTGCCGCGGCGCGCCGCCGTCCACCGCGGCGTGACGCTCGACGAGCTCGATCTGGACGCGGCGCTCGCCCGCGCCCCGGCTCTGATCCTGGTCGACGAGCTCGCGCACACGAACGCGCCCGGCAGCCGCCACGCGAAGCGCTGGCAGGACGTCTCGGAGCTCCTGCGCCGCGGGATCGACGTCTACACGACGCTCAACATCCAGCACGTCGAGACCCTCAACGACGCGGTCGCTCGGATCACGGGCGTCACGGTCCGCGAGACCGTGCCGGACTCGCTGCTCGAGCGCGCGGACGTGGAGCTGGTCGACCTGCCGCCCGAGGAGCTGCTCGAGCGGCTCAAGCAGGGCAAGGTCTACGTTCCGGAGACGGCGGCGCGCGCCCTCGAGGGCTTCTTCAAGCTCTCCAACCTGACCGCCCTGCGCGAACTGGCCCTGCGCCTGACGGCCGAGGGCGTCGGCGCGCGCGTCGAGTCGCAGCGGCTCGCGCAGGCGCCCGAGGCCATCTGGCCGACCGCCGAGCGCCTGCTGGTCGGCGTGGGGCCCAGCCCGAGCTCCGCCAAGCTCGTGCGCGCGACGCGGCGCATGGCCGCGAACCTGAAGGCCCACTGGCTCGCCGTCTTCGTCGACGCGCCGTCGCTGGCGCCCGCGCAGCGCGCCGCGGCGCTCGAGAACCTGCGCCTGGCCGGGCGCCTCGGCGCCGAGACGCTGACGATCACGGCCCGCAGCGTCGTCGAGGGCATGCTCGACCTCGCGCGCCAGCGCAACGTGACGCGCCTCGTGATCGGCAAGCAGACGCGCCCGCGCTGGCGCGAGCTGCTGTCCGGGAGCGCGACCGTCGACGAACTGATCCGCCGCAGCGGCGACACCGACGTCTACGTGACCACCGGCGACGTCGAAGGCTCCGCGCCGGCGCCGGGCTCCGCGCCCGCGCGGAGCCCCGCCCCGCTCGCGGAGCACGCCGTCGCGCTGGGAGTCGTCGCCGCGGCGACCGCGCTCTGCGACGCGATGCGGCCGCACTTCGCGCTGACGAACCTGGTGATGGTCTATCTGCTCGGCGTCGCGTACGTCGCCTCGCGCGGGCACCGCGGACCGGCCGTCCTGGCGTCCGTCGCGAGCGTGCTGGCCTTCGACTGGTGCTTCGTGCCGCCGGAGGGGACCTTCGCGGTCTCCGACACGCAGTATGCGGTGACCTTCGCCATCATGCTCGCCGTCGCGATCCTCGTCAGCCACCTGGCCGTGCGCAGCCGCGCGCAGGCCGAGGCCGCGCGCCTGAGCGAGATGCGCACCGCCGCGATGCACGCGCTGAGCGCGCGCCTCGCGACGACCCGCGGCGTGGAGCCGCTCCTGCGCGCCTCGGTCACCCTGCTCGCCGAGGTCTTCGACAGCGACGTCGTCGCCCTGCTCCCGGACGAGGACGGGCGCCTCGCGGCGCGGGCCTGGTCGGGGGCGGAGCGCCCGCTCGACGAGAAGGAGCGCAGCGTCGCGCAGTGGGTCTACGACCTCGGGCAGTCCGCCGGCCTGGGCACGCAGACCCTGCCCGTCGTCGAGGCGCTCTATGCGCCGCTCCTCGGCGCCGAAGGCCCGGTCGGCGCCCTGCGCGTCCAGCCGCGCGCGCGCGAGCGCCTGACGGCGCCGGACCAGATGCTCCTGCTCGAGTCTTTCGCCCACCAGATCGCCCTGGCCTTGGGGGTCGACCGCCTGCAGGAGAGCGCGCGCCGGGCGGAACTGCGCGCCGAGACGGAGCGCCTGCGCAGCTCGCTGTTGAGCTCCGTCTCCCACGACCTGCGCACCCCGCTGGCCGCGATCCTGGGCTCGGCGACCAGCCTCCTGCGCGGCGCGGCGGCGCCGGAGCGCGAGCAGCTGGAGAACATCCGCGACGAGGCCGAGCGCCTCTCGCGCCTCGTCCACAACCTCCTCGAGACGACGCGCCTGGAGAGCGGCGCCGTGAGCCTGCGCAAGGAGCCCGTCCCCGTCGAGGAGCCGCTGGGCGCGGCCTTGGAGCGCCTGGACAAGGCGCTGGCCGGCCGGACGGTCTCGACGCGCCTGCCCGAGGACCTGCCCCTCGTGCCCCTCGACGCGGTGCTCGTCGAGCAGGTCTTCGTGAACCTCCTGGACAACGCGGCCCGCCACACCCCTCCGGGCTCGCCGATCGACGTCTCGGCCCGCGCCGACGGCGGAGCGGTGGTCCTCGAGGTCGCCGACCGCGGCCCGGGCCTGCCCCCGGAGGACCTCGTCCGCGTCTTCGACAAGTTCTACCGCGGACGCCCCGGCGCCGGCGCGGGCCTCGGCCTGGCCATCTGCAAGGCCGTCGTCGAGGCGCACGGAGGCGCCATCGTCGCCGAGAACCGGGAGGGAGGCGGCGCCGTCTTCCGGTTCTCCCTGCCCCTCAAGGCGGCGTCGTGACGCCCCCGCGCAAGCGCCTGCTGATCGTCGACGACGAGCCGGCGATCCTGCGCTTCCTTCGCCCGGCGATGACGGCCGCCGGCTTCGACGTCGCCGAGGCGCGGACCGGACGCGCCGCCCTGGAACTCGCCGCGGCGCGCCGGCCCGACGTCGTCCTGCTGGACCTCGGCCTGCCCGACATGGACGGCCTGGAGGTGCTCAAGGACCTGCGCCGCTGGACGGCGGCGCCGGTGATCGTCCTGTCGGCGCGCGGGGAGGAAAGCGACAAGATCGCGGGCCTCGACTCCGGGGCCGACGACTACCTGACCAAGCCGTTCGGCACCGAGGAGCTCCTCGCCCGCGTGCGCGTCGCGCTCCGCCACGCCGAAAGGGCCGGACGCGAACCCGAGCCCGTCTACGAGCGCGGCGACCTGAAGATCGACCTGTCCCTGCGCCGCGTCTGGGTCGCGAAAAAGGAGGTCCGCCTGTCCCCCCTCCAGTACGCGCTGCTCGCCGCGCTGGTCCGCTCCGCCGGCCGCGTCGTCACGCAGACGCAGCTGCTCCACCAGCTCTGGCCGGAGGGCGGCGCCACGCCCGAGTCCCTGCGCATCCTGGTCCACCAGACCCGCCACCGGATCGAGAAGGAGCCGGCCCGGCCGCGCCACCTGAAGACCGAGCCGGCCGTCGGCTACCGGCTCGAGGCGCCGGACGATTAGCGCGGCGCCGCCGGGATCGCCAGCGTGAAGCGCGCGCCGCGCCCGCGGCCGGCGCTCTCGCCCTCGACGGTGCCGCCGTGCTTGGCGGCGATGCGCAGGGCGGCCGACAGGCCCAGCCCCGTGCCGACGCCCTTCTTCGTCGTGAAGAAAGGCTCGAACGCGCGCACGAGCTCCGCGGGCTCCAAGCCCGAGCCGTCGTCGGCGACGCAGACGCGGTGGACGCCGCCCGCGGTCCGGGCCGAGACGCGGATCTCGCCGCCCTGCGGCGAGGCCTCGAGCGCGTTCTGCAGGAGGGCGGACAGCGCCTCGCGCAGGAGCGTCGCGTCGCCCCGCGCCGGCAGCGGACGGTCGAGGCCGGAGACGGCCAGGCGCACGCGGCGGCTCTTGGCCAGGGTCTCGAGCGAGGACAGCGCGGCGCGCGCGGGCGCGCGCAGGTCGAGGGGCTCCACGTCCATCTCCTCGATGCGGCCGAGGTCGAGAAGGTCCTTCAGGATCCCCTTGCAGCGCTCGACCTCGGCGCGGATCTCGTCGAGCTCGCGCCGGGTCGCCGGGTCGTCCGCGTGGCGCTGGGCCAGCACGTCGGCGTCGACGGCGATCGTCGTCAAGGGCGCCTTGATCCGATGCGCGACCTCGCCGGCGACGCGCCCGAGGGTCGCCAGGCGCTCGACCTGCACGAGGCGGCTCTCGTAGAGGCGGCGCTCGTCGTCGCGGGCCTGACCCGCGTCGCGCGCGAGCACCGCCATCAGCGCCGCCGAGACCGCGAGGAAGAGCGCCCGCAGCCAGAACTCCTCGCTCGCGGCCCAGCCGCGCCCGCGCCAGCCGGTCGCCAGGAACAGCACGACGGTCAGGCCGGCCACCGCCAGGCGCTGGCGCGCGCTGCGCGTCAGCGCCGAGCCGAAGACGAGCAGCAGGTACAGCAGGAACAGGTCGGAACCGGTGCGCGTGCGGCCGATGACGAGCGCCGCGACCAGCGCGTCGCCGACGAACAGCGTCGACTGGAACCACTCGCGCGAGAGGGTCGCGTCGCCGACGAGCCGCAGCGCGAGCAAAGAGCCGAGCAGGAGCGACGCCAGAGCGCCGAGCGCCGGCGTGTCCCGCGGGCCCGGGCGCAGGAGGACCAGCAGGAGCAGGACCGCCATGAACAGGCCCTGGAAGGCGAAGTAGACGGGCCGGCGGCGGGCCGGCTCCAGGCCCGTCTCAGGCCTCAAGGCGGTAGCCGACCTTCGGCGCCGTGACGATCATCCGCCCCGCGCGGCCGAGCTTGCGGCGCAGGTTCTTGACGTGCGTGTCCACGCTGCGCGTCGGCACGCGGCGGCCGTAGGAGGAGGTGTTCTCGATCAGGAACTCCCGCGTCAGGGTCTCGCCCGGATGCGAGGCCAGCAGGAACAGGAGCTCGAACTCGCGCGGCTGGAGGCGCAGGCGCGTGCCGCCCAGCTCGGCGACGCCGCGCGCCGCGTCGACGACGAGAGCCCCGGCGCGCGCGACGCGCG
>JAGWRY010000178.1 GCA_028869495.1 Elusimicrobiota bacterium
CGCGAGCGACGGGTCGGCCGCGGCCGCGTCGAGGGCGGAGCGCGCCTCGTCGAGGCGGCCGAGGGCCAGCAGGCACTGGCCCAGCGCGAGCTCGGCGTCGGGGCCGGGCGTCATCGCCGCCGCGCGGCGCAGGTAAGGCAGGGCCTCCCGGGGCCGCCCGGCGCGCACCAGCAGGAGGCCGAGGTTGGCCTCGCCGGTCGAGTCGTCGCGCAGGAGGAGGCGCCGGCGCGCGAGCTCCAGGGCCTCCTTCGGACGCCCGTCCTCGGCCTCGCGCCAGGACAGCGCGACCAGGGGTTCGGGCAGGGCCGGGCCGAGTTGGACGGCCAGCCTCAGCTCGCGCTCGGCCGCCGCGTCGTCGTGCCAGGACGCGTAGAGCTCGCCGAGGGCGGCGTGCACGCGCGGGTTGAGGGGCGCGGCGCGCTCCGCCTCGCGCCACAGGTCGACCGGCGACGAGAAGAGGGCCGCGTAGCGCGCGCCCAGCGCCAGGAAGGCCAGAAAGGGCAGGCCGAAGGCCCAGGCGCAGCGGCGCCCGCCGCCCGGGGCGCCCGGCTTCAGCCAGGGCGAGGCCAGGCGCGCGAGCAGGAGAAAAGCGCCGGCCGAGGCGAAGTAGTCGTAGCGGTTGGCGACGAGGCTGTAGTTCAGGAACGGGATCAGGTTCAGGAAGGGAGCCAGAGCCAGCGTGACCCAGGCCCAGCCGAAGGCCGCGATGCGGTCGCGGCGCGCGAGGAAGGCCCCCGCGGCCAGCCAGGCGCCGACGCCGAGGAGGACGCCGGCCGCCTGCGGGCCGAAGGAGGTCACGGGCGAGAGCGAGTGCTCGAGGCTCAGGTGGACGGGCAGGACCAGCTCGCGCAGGTGCCAGAGCAGGATCTTCCCCGCGCTCAGCAGGTGCCAGACGAGCCCTCCCCCCATCAGCGGCATGTAATGGCGCGGCAGGACCGTCAGGCGCACGCCCGCGTAGGCGGCCGCGGCCGCCGTCCCCGCGGCCAGAAACCAGGCGTCCGCGCGCTTGAAGCCGCCCGGTCGCGACCAGGCCGAGACCGCGGCCAGGGGCAGGAAGATCAGGCCGTTCTCCTTGCTGAGCGCGGCCAGGCCGAACAGGAGCGCGCCCAGCGCGGCCCGCGCCGCGGCGGGCAGGGAGTCGGCGTCCTGGGCCTCGAGGGCGAGCAGACCGAAGAGGGCGGCGAGCAGGTGCTTCTTGAACGTGCTCTGAGCCAGGACCGGGACGACGCCCGGATAGGCCGCGAAGAGCGCCGCCGCCCCCGCCGCGATCCAGGGCTCCGGGACGCGGCGGCGGATCAGGCGCCAGACCAGCCAGACGACCGCCCAGTGCAGAAGAAGGCTCGTCAGGCGGTACGGGAAGGGCGCGGCGCCGAAGAAATGGTGGAGCGTCCAGTGGGCGAGGCGGACCAGCGGCTCGAACTCGCCGCCCTCGGTGGTGACGCCGAAGAGGGCGCGCCAGCCCGGCCAGCGCCCGACCAGGGCCGGGTCCGACAGGATGAAGGCGCGGTCGTCGTAGATGAACGGCGCGCGCAGCAGCAGGCCGTGGCAGACGGCGGCCGCGGCGAGGACCGCCGCGGCGAGGGGCGCCGCGCCCGGATCCGAGCCGCGCCGCGCTCGCGGGGGCGTCACGCCCCCATTATGCCTTATCGCGCCGGGCCTTCGCCGCAGGCGAACACGAAGGTCCGCGCCCGGGCCGCGCGCGCGCGCAGGTCGTCGAGGTCGTCGCCGGCGTCGAGCACGCGGCCCTCCGCGTCCAGCGCGACCCAGCGGCCGCGGAAGCGCTCGAGCGTCTCCCAGATCCTCTGTCCCACGCGGACACTCTACGACTCCCGCGTTTCGGACTTGTGAACGGCGCCGGTCAGGTGAAGAGCTCGAGGTGGGCGTGCAGGCCGGCGCCGCGGGCGCGGCGCACGGCGGCGTCGAAGAGGCGCTCGGCCTCGCGCGTGCGTCCGCGCGCGTGCAGGACCTGCGCGAGGGACTGCAGGGACAGGACCTCGCCGCGGGCCTCGCGGCCCTTCGCGAAGGCGGCCAGCGCCGCGCGCAGGCGCCGCTCGGCCGCGGGCAGTTCCCCGCGATGGAGATGGACCTGGCCGAGGCCCCAGTCCACATAAGCCAGGTCGACGCGGTCGTCGAGGCGCGCGTAGAGCGCGTACGAACGGCGGTAGTGCCGCTCGGCCTCGCCCCAGCGCCCGAGCTGGCGCAGGACGTTGGCCAGGCCGCAGTGGGCGTAGGCGCGGCCGAAGAGGTCCGGGCCGCCGTCCAGGCGCCGGCCGGCCTCCGCGTAGGAGGCGCGCGCCTCGGCGAAGAGGCCGCGCACGCGCGCGACGCCGCCCAGGCCGAAGAGGGCGTACGCCTCGCCCTCGCGGTCGCCGCCGCGGCGGAAGGCCGCCAGCGACTCGCGAAAGTCCCGGTGCGAGCCGGATAGGTCCCCGGAGAAGCGGCGCGCCCCGCCCGTCGCCCACAGCAGGTAGCCGACGCCGGACCAGTCGCGGCGGCGGCGCGCGCGCGCCAGGAGCGGCGCCAGCGCCTTCAGCGCCCGCGCGTAGCGCCCCTCGGCGCGCTCGACGAGGGCGGCCTCGAGCGCCAGCGTCTCGGCC
>JAGWRY010000179.1 GCA_028869495.1 Elusimicrobiota bacterium
TCAGCGGCGCGCGGCCGGCCGGGGCCCCCTCGACGGGCAGGGTCTCCCACGGGCGGTCCTCGACGATGACGGCGGCCTCGAGCTCGCGGCGCGTCAGCAGCAGCGTGTGGCGGCGCGAGAGAGCGAAGGCGGCGTCGCGCCCGCCGCGCATCCGGTAGACGACGCCCCAGCTTCCGCGCTCGCGCACGACGCGCAGGCGCGCGGCGACGCGGGGGCCGAGCAGGGACGCGAGCTTGCGCGCGTAGGCGGCCGCGTTGGCGCGAGGGACGCGCCGCAGGTAGCAGACGTCCCAGCGCGCGGGCCCCGCGAAGGCGGGGCGCGCGGCGGCGAGGGCGGCGGCGAGGATCAGCGCCCGGCGCATCCGGTCGCGGCTCCGCAGGATCTCATGGACGACAATATTACCTGATTTTCGCGGAAAAGTTCTCGGACCGCGAACTCGCGGAGGGCCGAGGCGTATGACAAGTGCGGCCCGCCCGAGTCCCCCCCGGGTGGGCCGCACACCGATAGTAGGAGGATCCGATGAAAACCACCCTGACCGCCGTCCTGCTGGCCGCCGCCGTCGCGGCGCCCGCCTGGTGCGCGGCCCCCGCCGCGAAGAAGACCGAGAAGGCCGTCGAGAAGCCGGCCGCCGCGGCTGCCGCCCCCGCCGCGAACCAGGACGAGGACACCCTGCGCGGCCGCATCGCGACCGACGAGGCGGCGATCCGCAAGGACTGGCACGAGCTCGAGGCGAAGCTGAAGGACCTCGACGGGCAGAAGGCCGCCGCGCGGGCCCAGACCAGCGCCGACGTGAAGTCCAAGCAGAAGGACATCCGCGACGCCAAGGCGAGCCTGCACAAGGCCCGCGTCGCGAAGGCGAAGGCCACCCGCAAGAAGAGGATGGCGGCGCGCCGCACGGCCAAGAAGTCCGCCAAGGCGGGCGGCAAGAAGACGGCCAAGAAAGCGACGAAGACGGGGAAGAAGACCGCTAAGAGCTGAGCGTCCGTCCCTTCCTGCGCCGGCCCCAGAGACGGTAGGGCCGGCGCAGGAGGGAGGCGTTCAGGTAGCGCGGGTCGCCGGTCACCTCGGCGCCCGCCCAGGGCGGGAGCTCGACGGCGCGGTCCGCGCGCGGGAGCTCCACCTCCGCGACGATCAGGCCCCGATTGTCGCCGCGGAACTCGTCGATCTCCCAGACGAGACCCTTCCAGCGCAGGCGCGTGCGCGTCTTGTCGATCAGGGGCTGCAGACAGTGCCTTTCCAGGAGCTCGGCCGCGTCGCGCGCGGGGATGCGGTACTCGTACTCGTCGCGCGCGGCGCCGCGCGACGGGCCCTTGACCGTCAGCGTGCCGGCGCGCCCCTCCAGCCGGACGCGGACGCTGCGCTCCTTCGACGCGCACAGATAGCCCTGGCGCAGGCGCGACGACGTCCCGCGTCCGCGCCAGCCGTCGCCGGCGACCAGGAACTTGCGCTCGATCTCGCGCCCCACGCCGCCATCTTAGCAAAGTGGTATCATCGGCCCATGAACTCGAGATCCCGCGTCCCCTGTCCCGCCAACGAGCCGGTCCTCCCGTACGCTCCCGGCAGCCCCGAGCGCGCGAAGGTCTTCGCGCGCCTGGCCGAGCTGAAGTCGCGCCGTCTCGAGATCCCGCTGATCATCGGCGGCGAGGAGGTCCGGACCAAGACGCGCCGCGACCTGCGCGCGCCGCACGACCACGGCCAGCTGCTGGCCCGCGTCTGCGAGGGCGGCGCGGCCGAGACCGCGAAGGCGGCGGCGGCGGCCCTCAAGGCGCGCAAGGAGTGGGCGCGCACGCCCTTCGAGGAGCGCGCGGCGGTCTTCCTGCGCGCGGCCGACCTCCTGGCCAACGATTGGCGCTGGACGCTGAACGCGGCGACGATGCTCGGGCAGTCCAAGAACCTGCACCAGGCCGAGATCGACTCCGCCTGCGAGTTGATCGACTTCTGGCGCTTCAACCCGCGCTACGCCGAGGAGCTCTACGCCCAGCAGCCGCTCAGCCCGCGCGGGAGCTGGAACCGCCTGCAGTTCCGCCCGCTCGAGGGCTTCGTCTACGCGGTGACGCCGTTCAACTTCACGTCGATCGCCGGCAACCTGCCGACGGCGCCGGCCCTGATGGGCAACACGGTCGTCTGGAAGCCGTCGTCGACGGCGATGCTGTCGGGCTACTACATCCTGAAGCTGCTGGAGGCGGCGGGCCTGCCCCCGGGCGTCGTCAACATGGTCAGCGGGCCGTCGGCCGAGATCTCGCGGGTCCTCTTCGAGCGCCCGGAGTTCGCCGGCGTGCACTTCACCGGCAGCACGCCGGTCTTCCACTCGATGTGGAAGTCGGTCGGCGAGAACGTCGCGCGCTACCGCTCGTATCCGCGCCTGGTCGGCGAGACCGGCGGCAAGGACTTCGTCCTCGTCCACTCGTCGGCGGACCCCGACGCGGTCGCCGCGGCCCTCGTGCGCGGCGCCTTCGAGTTCCAGGGCCAGAAGTGCTCGGCCGCGTCGCGCGCCTACGTGCCGGCCGACCTGTGGCCGAAGGTGCGCAAGGCGATGAAGGACATGATCGCCTCGATCGAGGTCGGCTCTCCCGAGGATCCGGGCTGCTTCATGAACGCGGTCATCGACCGCAAGGCCTTCGACAGGATCAAGGGCTACGTCGCCGCGGCCAGGAAGGAGAAGACGACGAAGCTGGTCGCCGGCGGCGGCGCCGACGACGCGCAGGGCTTCTTCGTCTCGCCGACGGTCCTCGAGTGCGGCGACCCGAAGAGCCTGACGATGCGCGAGGAGATCTTCGGGCCCGTCCTGAGCGTCCACGTCTACCCGGAGAAGAAGTGGAAGGAGACGCTGAGGCTCGTCGACGAGACCTCGCCCTACGCGCTGACCGGCGCCGTCTTCGCGCGCGACCGCCGCGCGATCGCGGAGGCCGACGCGGCGCTCGAGAACGCGGCCGGGAACTTCTACGTCAACGACAAGCCGACCGGCGCCGTCGTCGGCCAGCAGCCGTTCGGCGGCGCGCGCGCCTCGGGGACGAACGACAAGGCCGGCTCCTTCCTGAACCTGATCCGCTGGACCTCCGCGCGGGCGATCAAGGAGACCTTCGACCCGCCGAAGGACTACCGCTACCCGTGGCTCGGCCGCGGGGGCAAGCCCCGGGCCGAGAAGGCGGCGGTCCCGGCATGAGGCGCCTCGCCCTCCTCGCGGTCCTGCTCTCGGCCGTCCCGGCTCTCGCGGCTCCGCGCGTCCGGAGGAAGGCGCCGGACATGAGCTTCGACCGCTACGTGTTCGCGGCGATCTGGCAGCCGGGCGTCTGCGCGAGCGTCGAGCCCGTCTCGGCGGCGGCCTGCGGGCGCCTGACCCCGCGCTCGCCCGAGGCGCGGGCGTGGACCCTGCACGGCCTCTGGGCGGACCTTCCGCGCGGCCTGGCGCGCGAAGGGATGAAGAAGGGGACCTGGTACAAGTACGGCTGCTACTGGTTCCGCCCGGGGCACGAACGGCCGAAGACGTTCTGCGCGGACCCGCCGCTGAGGCTCTCCCCGGCGACCGCGCGCGCCCTCGACGCCGAGATGCCGGGCCGCGCCGGCTGTCTGGACCGGCACGAGTACAACAAGCACGCGCGCTGCTACGGATTCGAGCCGGACCCGTTCTTCCGGGGGGCGCTGGGCCTCCTTCATAAGCTCAACGCCAGCCGTTTCGGCGCCTACGTCGCCGCGCGCCGCGGGCGGACCGTCGCGCGCGCGGACCTGGAGAAGTCCTTCGCCGAGGCCTTCGGCCTGAAGGACGCCTCCGCGCTCGAGCTGCGCTGCTCGTCGCGGCCGGGCTCGAAGGACGAGGACGTGCTGACGCAGGCCTGGATCACGCTCTCGGCCGACGGTCCGCGCCTCTTCCCGAAGCCCGCCGCTTTCCGGAGCGGGCGCGGCGGCAATTGCGCCGAGCGCGTCCTGATCGCGGCCCCGGTCTCCGGTCCCAGGGGCGGCTAGGTCCTTTCGCGGCGCCGGAGGGGGCCGATGGAACTTGCCGTCCCGCCCGCCGGCGGGTTATCCTAGTCTCATGACGCCGGGAGACGGGCGATGAGCGACGCCGAGACCGCGGTCCTCGACCGCACCGCCGCCCTCGCCGCGCCCTCCGGCCTTGCCGGGATCCTGGCCGAGGCCGGCGTCGTCGCCCGGCCGCAGACCTTCGGCGAGGAGCTCGCCAACAGCGTCAGCCACGGCGCGGGGATGCTGGCGGCCGCCGCGGGGGTCCCGTTCCTGCTGATGCGCGCCGCTCGCAGCGCGCGCGGGACGACCGCCGAGTTCGGCGCCGTCGTCTTCGCGGTCGCGGTGCTCCTGGTCTACCTGTCCTCGTCCGTCTATCACGCCTGGCCGCGCGGCCGGGTCAAGCGCGTCCTGCGCGTGGTCGAGCACTCGGCGATCTTCCTGCTGATCGCCGGCACCTACACCCCGTTCACCCTCGGCGTCCTGCGCGGCCCCCTCGGCTGGACGCTGTTCGCCGTGGTCTGGGCTCTGGCCGCCTTCGGCGTGACGCTCAAGATCGCCGGCGGACTGCGCTATCCGCGCCTGTCCACCGCCCTCTACCTGCTGATGGGCTGGCTCGCCGTCGTCGCGATCCATCCGCTGTGGCTGAGCCTGCCCCGCGCGGGCTTCCTGTGGCTCCTGGCCGGCGGCCTGTCCTATACCCTCGGCGTCGTCTTCTACCTCACCGACAACCGCCTGCGCTACGGCCACTTCCTGTGGCACCTGTTCGTGATGGCCGGCACCGCCTGCCACTTCCTGGTCGTCCTGCGCTACGCCCTCTGACGCCGGCTTCGAGTCCCGCGCACGATCAGGATCGGGCACGGCGCGCGGCGAGCCGCGCCCTCGGCCACGCTCCCCAGCAGGAGGCGTCCGACGCCTCGACGGCCGTGGCTGCCGATGACCAGCAGGTCCGCGGACCAGCGCTCGGCGGTCTTGGCGATCGCCGCGGCGGGGCCGCCGACGACGCTGAAGAGGGCGACGCGCGCGCCTCGCGGCGCGCGGCGTAGGAAGGAGTCGAGCAGGGAGCGGCTGTCGCGCTCGGCCATCGCGTATAGCTCGGCGGCCGAGGCGCCGCTCTCCGGCGCGGCGATCTCCCGCGCGTCGACGACGTGGACGAATGCGCAGCGCGCCCGCAGGCGGCGCGCCAACTCGAGACCGATCTGGGCGGCCCGCGCCGCGAGCGGCCCTCCATCGACGGCGACCAGGATCCTGCGGAAGCTCATACCGCTATTATGTGCAACGTAATTTCCGGAGAGGCGCCGTTCGTCCGGCGCCGCGCCGAGGCTCTTGCTTTGGCACGGCGGCGGAGCTACCCTGGATGCCGGGGATCGGCGCGGCGAGGCCCCCGGCCGAACGATGGGCGCGCGATGAGAGAACCGACGCGGGAGGGAGGGTGACTTCGGACGAGGGCGTTCCGGCGTCGCGGCCCGCGCCGGGGCGAGGCCTGAGCGGCGCCGAGGCCGCGCGGCGCCTGGCGCAGTACGGTCCGAACGCCGTCGCGCCGGACGAGAGCCGGCCGTGGCGCGCGCTGCTCGCCAAGTTCTGGGCGCCGGTGCCGTGGATGCTCGAGGCGGCGATCGTCCTGCAGCTGCTGCTCGGCAAGGCGGAGGAGGCCTCCGTCGTCGCCGCGCTGCTGATCGTCAACGCCGGACTGAGCTTCGCCCAGGAGAGCCGCGCGAACCGCGCGCTGGGGCTGTTGCGCGGCCGCCTCGCGGTCCGGGCGAGGGCGCTGCGGGACGGGCGCTGGCGTCAGCTCGCGGCGGCGGAGCTGGTGCCGGGCGACGTCATCCGCATTCGCGCCGGCGACCTGGCCCCAGCCGACCTGCGGCTGGCGGACGGCGGCGTCCTGCTCGACCAGTCGGCGCTCACGGGCGAGTCCCTGCCGGTCGAGGCCGGAGCCGGCGCCGCGGTCTACGCCGGATCGGTCGTGCAGCGCGGCGAGGCGGACTGCGAAGTCGAGGCCACGGGCGGCCGCACATATTTCGGCCGCACCGCGGAGCTCGTCCGCGGCGCGGGCGCCGAAAGCCGCCTCGAGACCCTGATCCTGACGATCGTCAAGCGCCTAGTCGCGCTCGACGTCGTCCTCGTCGCGGCGCTGCTGTTGTACGCGGCCCTGAGCGGGATGAGCTTTTCGCGGGCGCTGCCGTTCGCGCTCATCCTGCTGGTCGCCTCGGTCCCCGCGGCGCTGCCGGCGACGTTCACGCTGGCGACGGCGCTCGGCGCGCAGGAGCTCGCGCGCCGCGGCGTGCTGGTGACGCGCCTGTCGGCCATCGAGGAGGCGGCCGCGATGGACGTGCTCGCCAGCGACAAGACCGGCACCATCACCGAGAACCGGCTGGCCGTGGCGGCGCTCAAGCCCTTCCCGCCGTCCGACGAAGACGGCCTGCTGCGGCTCGCCGCGCTGGCCAGCGACGAGGCCAGCCAGGATCCGATCGACCTCGCGATCCTCGCCGCCGCGCGCGCGCGCGGGCTGCTGGAGGGCCTGCCGCGGCGGCTGAAGTTCCTGCCCTTCGATCCGGCCCTCAAGCGCTCCGAGGCCGCGTTCGAGGAGGGCGGCGCGTCGAAGCGCGCGGTCAAGGGGGCGCCGCGGGTCGTCGCCTCGCTGGCGGACGGCGCGCCCGACGCGGCGGCCGAGACGGAGCGTCTCGCCTCCGAAGGCCGGCGGGTGCTGGCGGTCGCGGGCGGGGCGGAGGGATCGCTGCGGCTGGCGGGGCTGCTGGCGTTCGAGGATCCGACGCGCCCCGACTCGGCGGCCCTGGTCCGCGAGCTCGGCGAGCTCGGCGTGCGCGTCGTCATGGTGACCGGCGACGGCCTGGCGACGGCGCGCGCCGTCGCCGCGCAAGTCGGGATCGGCGGGCGCGCCTGCGGGCGCGAGGCTCTCGACGAGGGGGGGGGCGGGCCTCCCGAGGACTGCGGCGTGTACGCCCGCGTCTATCCCGAGGACAAGTTCCGGCTGGTGCGGTCGATGCAGCGAGCCGGGCGCGTGACGGGCATGACCGGAGACGGCGTCAACGACGCGCCGGCGCTGAGGCAGGCCGAGGTCGGAATCGCGGTCGCCAACGCCGCCGACGTCGCCAAGGCGGCCGTCGGCATGGTGCTGACCAACCCCGGCCTGAAGGACGTGGTCGCGGCGGTCGAGACGAGCCGGCGAATCTATCAGCGCATGCTCACCTACACGCTGAACAAGATCATCAAGACGCTGGAGATCGGCGTCTTCCTGAGCCTCGGCGTGATGCTGACGGGCGCGTTCGTGATCACGCCTCGGCTGATGGTGCTGCTCCTCTTCGCCAACGACTTCGTCACGATGTCGATCGCGACGGATCGCGTGTCGTTCTCCCGGCGGCCGGACCGCTGGCGCGTCGACCGCCTGATGTCGGCCGCGGCCGCCCTGGCGCTGCCGATGCTGGCGTTCTCGTTTACGCTGTTCTTCCTGGCGCGCCGCTTCCTGCGCCTGCCGCTCGCGCAGATGCAGACGCTGACGTTCGTCATGCTGGCCTTCAGCGGGCAGGGGATGGTCTATCTGGTGCGCGAGCGTCGGAACTTCTGGCGCTCGCGGCCGAGCGCCTGGCTGCTGCTCAGCAGCGCCGCGGGCGCGGCCGCCGCGGCGACGCTCGCGGTCCGCGGCATCCTGATGCAGGCGGTTCCGGCGGCCTTGGTCGGTGCGCTGCTGGCCGCGGTGCTGCTGTTTCTGCTCGCGCTGGATTTCGCGAAGGTCCGCGTCTTCAGGCGCTTCCACCTGCGCGACTGACGCCGTCGGGGATCGACGCGCGGTTCCGGGCGGCCCCGCGGCTACTTCGCCGCGGCCAGGCGCGCGGCCTGCAGGATCGCGACCGCGGTCGTGACGGGGCCGACGCCGCCGGGGACGGGGGTCATCGCCGCGGCGCGCGA
>JAGWRY010000180.1 GCA_028869495.1 Elusimicrobiota bacterium
CCGTCGAGGGAGCGGGTCCGCGCCGCGCGCGCGGCGGCGACCGTCGCCGCCGTCGCGGCCGGGTCCGCCGTCGCCGCGTCGGTCCCCGCTTTCTTGTCCTGATCCTTCAGGTTGCAGGCGGCCAGGGTCAGGACCAGGAGGGCCGGCAGGAGCGCCGCGCGCTTCATGCCCCCAGTGTAGCCCGCAGGGCCCGGACGCGCTAGGGGACTTTTGCCCGGGTCCTCTCTAGGTCCAAAGACCTAGATCAGTCGAAGGGCCGCGCGGCGCGGATCCACTGGGCCAGGCGCTCCATGCCCTCCTCGAGGCGCACGCGCGGGCGCCAGCCCAGCTCGCGGATCGCGGCGCCGATGTCGAACCAGTGGGCGGTCGTCAGCTGGGAGACCAGGAAGCGCGTCAGCGGGGGCTCGGAGTCCAGGCGCAGGAGCCGCCAGGAGGCCTCGCAGGCGGCGGCCGCGGCGCGGGCCGCCGACTCGGGGACGGACTTCTTGACCGGCGGCAGGCCGGCCGCGCCCAGCATGCGGTCCACGATCTCCCAGACCGGGCGCGGGTCGCCGCCCGACAGGAAGTAGGCCTTGCCGGAGATCTCGGAGAGCGGCGAGAGCTGGACGGCGGCCAGCAGGTGGGCCTCGACCGCGTCGTCGACGTAGGTCGCGTCGACGAGCTTGTTCGACTCGCCGATGCGGTACAGGCGCCCGGCGCGGGCCTTGGCGACGACGCGCGGCAGGAGGTGGCGGTCGCCGGGGCCCCAGATCAGGTGCGGGCGCAGGGAGACGGTGGACAGCTTGTCGTGGTCGGCGGCCAGCACCATCCGCTCGGCCTCGGCCTTCGTGGCCGAGTAGAAGGAGTCGTAGCGCTCCGGGTAGGGCGCGCCCTCGTTGACGCCCTCGACGTCGCCGCCGGTGAAGACGACGGACGGCGAGCCGGTGAAGACGAGCTTGGCGATCCCCTGCTCCTGGCAGGCGCGCAGGACGTGGCGGGTGCCGGTCACGTTGACGGCGTGGAAGTCGTCGTAGTCCCCCCACAGGCCGACCTTGGCCCCGGCGTGGAAGACGACGTCGCGGTCCTCGCAGGCCGCCAGGACCGCGTCCGCGTCGGTCAGGTCGCCGACGGCGCAGTCGATGCCCAGGACCTCGAACTCCGGGTACTCGCGCCGCCCGAAGACGCGCACGTCGTCGCCGCGCTCGCGCAGGCGCCGCGCCAGCGCGCCGCCCAAAAATCCCCCGCCGCCGGTGACGAGCGCGCGCATCAAGACAGCTCCCGCGCCGCCCAAACGGCGAGCTTCTCGCGGAATATTTTCGCGTTGTGGCGGATGTCCACCGGAAACGCCGGATGAAAAAGGATGGTCTTCACCGAAGCCGTCATGCCGTTTCCGGCCCCCAACTCCAGAAGTTCCCGCTCCAAGCCCTCAGTCTCCGTCCCCGGCTCCGGTTCTACACATAAGACCGCCTCGCCTCGCACGCCTACAAGCGCCGTTCTTTTGACGTTCGGATGAGCGTTAAACACCCCTTCGACCCGCACGGTGTAAAGCTCGCCGTCCGCCGTCTTGACCCGCTGGCTCTTGCGTCCGCAGAACCACAGCCGTCCCTTCGCGTCGAAATATCCCAGGTCGCCCATCCGGTGCCGGACGCCGCTCCCGTCCTTCATCTTGGCCGCCGCCGTCGCCTCGGGCCGCCGGAAGTACTCCCGGCTGACGACGGCGCCCTTCGCGACGATCTCGCCGACCTGTCCCGTCGCAACGCGCAGGCCCTCGTTCCATTGCGCGATCGGCGCGTCCGAGATCCGGATCGCCGCGACCGTCGCGCCGGGCACCGGGCGCCCGACGCAGACGCCGGCGCCCCGCGCGGTCTCGGCCGCGGTCTCGCCCAAGACCTCGCCCGCGCCGATCAGGGCGACGGGCAGGGCCTCGGTCGCGCCGTACGGGGTGAAGACTTGGGCGCCCGGAGCCAGCATCGCGCGCGTCCGGGCCAGGACCTTGGGCGGGACGGGCGCGCCGGCCGACAGGACGCGCGTCAGGCTCGGCAGGGCGACGCCGTGACGCTCGCCGAAGCGGCTCAGGCGGTCGAGGAGGGCCGGAGAACCGAAGAGCTGGCGCGCGCGGTGCTTCTGGATCGGGCGCACGAGCTTCATCGGGTCGACGAAGCCGGGGCGGGTGAAGTCCATGTCCGGGATCACGCAGGTCTGGCCCAGCGCCATGTCGAACAGGGCGAAGAGCGGGAAGGTCGGGACCGAGACGTCGCCCTCCGCGATCGCGAAGAGCTCCTGCAGGAGGCCGGTCTGGGCCGCGAACATCGCATGGGTGTAGACGGCGCCCTTCGGGGCCCCGGTGCTGCCCGAGGTGAACAGGATCGCGGCCGGGGCCTCCGGGTCGGGCGCGGGGGCGTCGAAGCCGCCGCGCGCGCCCATGGCCGTCAATTCGCGCGCGTTCCACAGGCCGGGCAGGCGCCCGCCGGCGACGACGGACAGGCGCGCCGACGGGGCCCAACGGCCGAGCAGGCGGCCGAGATGGGCCTTCGGCGAGCCGAGGAAGGCGGCGGGCTCGGACTCGGCCAGGCAGCGGCCGAGGCTTTCGAAGCCGATGCCGGGGTCGATCAGGACGGGCACGGCGCCGACGCGGAACAGGGCGAAGGTCAGCGCGAAGAAGTCGCGCGAGGGCGGGACCAGCAGGGCCGCGCGCTCGCCGGGTTTGAGCCCCGCGCGGCGCAAGCCCGCGGCCAGGCGCTCGACGTCGCGGGCCAGGTCGGAGAAGCCGACGACGCCGCGCTCGGAGACGAGGGCCGCGGCGTCGCCCCGTCGGCGCGCGGTCTCGAGGAAGCGGCCGGCGACGTCCGGGGAGGCGGCGGCCGTCATGCGGCGACGGGGCCGGCGACGAAATCCGCGATCAGCGCAACCAGCTCCTCGGGCGCGTCCTCGAGCAGGAAGTGGCCGCAGTCCTCGAAGCGCCGCACCCGGGCCTTCGGGAAGCGCTCGCCCCAGCCCTTCAGGAAGGCCGCGTCGAACACCCAGTCCTTCAGTCCCCAGGGCAGGAGCAGGGGGACGCCGCGCAGGAGGTGCAGGCGCGACTCGATCTCGACGACGGTCGCCCAGGCGGGGTCGCCGGGCTTGAGCGGGATGTCCTGGACGAAGCGCTGAACCGCGCGGCTGGAGAGGGAGTCGTCGCAGACCGACAGATATCCCTCGGCCACGTCGGGCGCAAGCCTCTTGCGCGCCGTGCAGGTCTCCAAGACTTTCGTTCGCGCGAAGCGCGACATCCTCAGCGCCGTCCCGAGCGGCCCGCGCAGGAGCCCCAGCATCGGCGGCAGTTTCTTCTCCGCCGGCAAACGGAAGCAGGCGGTGTTGAACGCGACGATCGCCTTGACCCGCGACGGGTGCCGCACGGCCCAGCCCATGCCGATCATCCCGCCCCAGTCGTGGACGATCAGGGTGACCGGCCCCTCGGGGGCGGCGGCGCCCATCAGGGCGTCCAGGTCGTCGATGCGCCGCTTCAGCGTGTACCGATAATGCGCGTCGTCGGGCCGGTCGGACAGGCCCATGCCGACATGATCGGGGACGAGGCAGCGGTGCGTGCCGCGCAGGGCCCGGACCAGCTCGCGGAAGTAGAACGACCAGGTCGGGTTGCCGTGGACCATCAGCACGGTCTCGCCTTGCCCCTCGTCGAGGTAGTGCATCTCGGCGCCGCCGACGTCGAAGCGCTTCCCCGTGAAGGGATACAGGTCCTTCCAGCTCACCACTCCCACCCCAGCATCAGGCAGTTGAGGCCCGAGCCGATGCCCAAGAATCCCACCTTGTCTCCCTTATTCAGGAAGCCGCGCTCGTCGGCCAACGCCGCGGTCAGCGGCAGGCTGACGGTGCCGACGTTGCCCAGGTACGAGTAAGTCGCGTAGTCCTTGGCCTCGGGCACGCCGAAGGCCTGGAGGACGGCGGCGCGGTGCGGGCCGCCGACCTGATGGCAGATCGTCTTGTCGACCGACGCCGAGGTCCAGCCGAGCGTCCGCGTGAAGCTGTCCCAGGTCCCGCGCGCGAGCGCGACGCCGTTTTTCAAGACCGCCGCCGCGTCGGTGCGCATGAAGTCGCGCTCCCAGCGGCACAGGTCCCAATGCTCGGCCGCGGCCTGCGCGACGCCGCCCAGGAGCCGGTGCCCTTCGCGGCCGAAGGAGCCGTCGGTCAGCAGCGCCGCGACCGCGCCCGAGCCGCCGGTCAAGGTCGCGATCGACAGCTTGAAGTGCTCCATCGTCGGGTTTTCGAGCATCGCGGCGATCATCGCCTCGTTGATCTCGCGCGCCGACTCGCAGGACACGACGAGCCCCGCCTTGATCTGCCCCAATTCGATCCGATTGGCGACGTCCACGATGCCCGACAGGACGCCGAGGCAGGCGTTGGAGATGTCGTACACCGCGCAGTCCGTCCCCGTGCCGAGCCGGGCCGCCACCGCGCAGGCCGTCGCCGGCTCCGACGCCTCGCGGCAGACCCCCGCATAGACCAGCGCGCCCAGGTCCTTGGCGGAAACACCCGCCTGAGCCAGCGCCTTCTTGCCCGCCCGAGCCGCCCCTTCCGAGAGCTTGAAGCCCTCATCCCACCAGCGCCGCTCGCGGATGCCCGTCAGGGCTTCCAGCTGTCCCCGGGGGAAGTGCAGCTTCTCGTAGACGGGCGCCACGCGCTTCTCGAGCTCCGCCGAAGACACGACGTTGGGAGCCAATTCGTACGCGAGACCGTTCAAGGAAACCTTTGAATATCTCATCCGACGACCTTCAGCGTGAAATCGCGCATCTCGTAGACCCACAGCCCGTCGCGGGAAAGCAGGCCGCTCGCGGTGAGGGTCTTGGTCGCCTCGTCGACGGCCGTGATCCAGCACTGGACCTCGACGGCTTTGTTCACGGGCGTGTACTGGCCGCGGTAGAGCCACTTGTGGGGCTTGCCGAGGGCCATGCTCTCGAAGCGGGCGTTCGGGCCGAGCTCGGGCCAGCGGTCGCGGGCGTGGCACTTCATCAACTCGATGAACGATTCGAGGCCGAGGGAGCCGGGGCAGACCGGATCCTGATAGAAGTGAGCCTTGAAGAACCATTCGTCGGGGTCGACGGCGCGGCGGCCGATCAGGGCGCCCAGGCCCTTCGGGCCGGCGCCGTCGTATTGCTCGACGGAGTCGAGAAGCAAAAGTTTGGGACCCGGAAGCGCGGGATAACCGCCATCCAACGGCAAACGGCGGGAAACGGCGTCGTGTTTGGGCACGAAAGATTTGGCGCCGCGGAGACCGACCTGGTTGGTCAGGGAGGCTTTCGTGAAGAAGCCGAACTCGGTGGTGCCCCTGTAAACAAGACGGCCATCCCCGGTGTTTATCTCCATATCGTAAGCCTGGATGATCATGCCGCCGGACGAGGAGACCTTGGTCAGCTTCACCTTGGTGATCAAGGTGCCGATGTCGGGCGTCACGTCGACGAACTGCGTCGCGTCGCCGCCGAGGTTTCTAAACGACAGGTCGATGGGGCTGGTCAGGGCCGAGCCGCAGTAGGCGGCCAGCCAGCCGCAGGGCTGGAGGGCGACCTCCAGCAAAACGGCGAACGGCATCGTCGCTTGGCCGTTCTCCTTGAAATACCACGCGTCCTTCGGCACGCCGTATTCGGCGGTCGCGGCGGCGCCGGGCTTGAGAACCCACGGGGCGCCGACGACGTCGACGATGCGGTCGAGGAACTGGTAGGGCGGGCCGGGCAGGCGGGCGATGATGCGGTCCTTATCAAACGGAAGATAACGCTCGCCGAAGGCCTCGGACGGATTACCATTAGAGAAGGCGAGGATCTTGTCGGGGCCGTAGAGCGGCTTGGAACGGACGTCCGACGACTTCGAGGGAAGGACGGAGACTTGGGCGTCCGACCAGAGCGATTCCAATCCACGGCGGGTCATGCCGGACATCCGGACGGACATGTCGGTGATCTGGACGATGTTCTTGGCGTCCGAATACATGAAGGCGTCGGCGAGGCAGAACGGCGTGCCGTCCGATTGATAGCCGAGCTCCTTGATGTGGAGCTCGTAGCGCGCCTTCTTGGTCGAGGCGAGCACCTGGCCGCGGCACTTCAGCTGACTGCGGACCTCGGGGACGGGCTCGTGCCAGACTTTCCCCTTCTCCCCGACCCAGCCCAGCCGCATCAGATGGACGCGCAGCGTGTGCAGGCAGCACTCGTACATCAAGGTGCCGGGCATCACGTTGTCGTCCTTGAAGTGGCAGACCAGGTGCCAGTCGTCGGGATGGATGTCCATCTCGCCGACGGCCAGGCCCAGCCCGAAGCGTCCGCCCTTCGGGTCCAGCGTCAGGATCCGATCCACCAGCTTCATTTTTCCCGGAGGCAAGGTCTCGGGAATGAACGGAACGGCATTGAACGAATCGCCGAACGCGGCGGCCAAGTTCCCGGCACGAAGATGGGTGAGCTGCGCGTCGGTGAGGCGGGTCGGTTCAGAGAATGCCGCCAAAGGCTTCCAGTCGGCCGGCAATTTTCCGGGGACCGGCTTCTTCTCCTCGTCCGTCAAGATGATCCCTTTGCCCTTGGCGAGCTCGGCCTGGGTGAAGAAACCGGCGCAGCCCTTTCTCATCGTCAGGAGAGGCTTGCCGTCCACCGTCGCGTCGAAGCGGAAGAAGAAGAGCCAGATGTCCTCGTGCCGGCCGAAGCCGTCGATGGCGATGTCGTAGCGGATCACCGACCCCGGCTTGGGCAGGTGGTCGTGAAAAGTGACGATCGCGTCGAGCAAGCGGTAGACCGCGAGGCCCTTCGTCTGGGAGTCGATCCCCAGGTACGCCGACAGGAACAAGTCGGACTGGCCGGCCTCGACGGCGATGCAGGTCGGGATCCGGCCGCCGTCCAGGTACCAACCGCCTTTCTGGACGTCGTGCTCGGTCACGCAGGAGCCGGACTTCATCGAGTTGGGCGCGCCCGTCACGGATACGATCCGGTCGGCCAGCATCAGCGGCTCGTCGGGCAGGCGCACGCGCGTCGGGTAGGCGTCGACGTGCGCGAAGGCCTCGCCCAGGACTTTGCCGATCTTGCCGACGGCGAACTCCAGGCACGCCTTCCGGTCCATGAAAACGGGTTTCGCCGGCGCGGGCGCGGAGACCGGCGCCGAAACCGCGACCGCGTCCAAAGCGGAGGACTGCGGGGCGCCCTGACCCGAGATCAGGCGGATCTGCTCGCTCAGGTTGCGCGACTGGAAGGCCGCGAAGCGCTCGGACAGGCGCAAGAAGGACTCGTGAGCTTGGGCCGTCAGGCTCGCCGGGGACGGGAGCCCGCCGCCCGCGGCGGCCGGCGCGGGAGGAGGAACGGACGCAGCGGCGGGACGAGCCGGCGTCGACGGCCCGGCGCTTGCGGGAGGCGGCGGCGGGCGCTTCGCGATGGGAGGCGCGACGGCGCGCGGCGCCTTCGGCGCCGCGGCATCGGGCGCCGTCCAGGTCACGCGCTTCGGGCGGCCGCCGAGCGCGACGCGGGCGAAGCGCGCGGGCGGCGGCTCGGGGAGCCGGTGGCCGACGCAGAAGGTGCGCGTCCCGTAGAGCGCCTTGAGATCGACGGGGACGCGCTCGGCGAGCAGGAAGGCCAGGGTCTTCAAGACCCCGGCGACCTCGTCCTGGCCGCGCGCGTCGAGGGCGCGCGCCGCGTGCGGGAGCGGCCCCAGGATCTTGCCGATCATGCGCGTGCAGGAGCCCTGCGGCCCCAGCTCGACGAAGGTGCGCACCCCGTCCTCGTGCGCGCGGCGCACCAGCGCCGCGAAATCCACCCAGCGGACCGCCTGCGCGGTGATCGAGTCGGCCGCCGTGTCGCGCGTCGGCTCGTAGGCGCCGCCGAAGGCGCCGGAGTAGTAGCGGATGCCCGGCGCCGGGCGCGTCGGGAACAGGTGCAGGTCGCGGTACTTCTTCTCGACGAGCTTCGCGGCCGGGAAGTGCACCGTGCTGACGCCCTGGAGCGGCAGGAACATGCAGCCGAGTCCTTCCACCAGCTTCTCGACCGCCTGCCGATAGCCGCCGACCACGCACTCGACCGGCGCGTTGACGATCAAGAGCGCCGCGCGCTCGGCCCCTTTCAGCGCCTTGTGCACCGCGTCGGCCGGGCGGTCCACGACGCCGAGCACCCAGTCCACCTTGTCGCCCGCGGGCAGGTTCCAGAACTGCCGCGCCGCGTCGCAGGGGCCGGCCAGCTCGCTCGTGAACAGGCTCGACGACTTCATGCGCCGCAGCATCTCGTCGCGCGCCGACCAGGCCCGCGTCGCGAAGAGCGCCGCCGTCTCGCCCAGGCTGTAGCCGATCGTCGCCTTCGGCTCGACCCCGAGAGAGCGCAGCAGGTCGCAGGCGACCGTGCCGTGCGCGACCGAGGACAGGATCAGCGCGTGGTAGTCCTCGTTGAGCGCGCGCTCGGCCGACGCCTCCCAGCCCGGCTCCCAGGCCAGGCGCCGCGGGATCACGCGCCCCGGCGCCATCTGGTCGCGCAGATACCCGTTCTCCGCGTCCTGGCGGCGCAGGATCTCCGGCCACTGGACCCCCAGGCCCGCCGTCATCCCCAGGTACTGATTGCCCGAGCCCGGGAAGACGAAGGCGAGCTCGCCGCCCGCCGGCCGCGTCGTCAGCCGGACCCGGTCCGTCGGCAGAGGCCGCTCCGGGTTCTCGCGGATGGACGCCGCCGCCGAGCGCGCGAGCACCAGCGCCTCTCCCCGGCCGCGCGCGACCAGCGCGCAGGCGAGCGCCCGCGACGGCTCGGAGCCGCGCTTGACCCACCAGCGCCGCGCGAGCGCCTCGGCGTTGTCGCCCTCGTCCTGCGCCGAGAGCCAGGCGTCGAGCTCGGCCAGCCCCGCCAAGAGTCCCGCCGCGTCGTCGGCCTCGACCGCGAACAGCCCCTCCGCGCGCGCCCCGAGCGGCTGGCGGCGCTCGTCGACCTCGCGCGCGCCGTCCTCCGCGCGCTCGAACTGCTGGAGCACCGCGTGCACGCAGCCGCCGTCGACGCCCAGCGAGGTCACGCCGGCGCGGCGCGGGCCCTTCGCGCGGTTCCTCAGCCAGTACTGCGGACGGCGCGGGCTGTGGAAGCGCCCTTTCGCCGCGGCCAGCGGCGCGACGGGAGACGTCAGCTCCGGGCCCGGAGGGATGATCTCTTGGTACAGACAGAGGGCCGCTTTGACGAAGCCGGCCAGGCCGGACGCCGCCCCGGCGTGGCCGATCACCGTCTTCACGGAGGATAACGATAACGGAGGATCAGACTCGGCCTGGCCGAAGACCTCGACCAGGGCGGCGGCTTCGGCTCGGTCCTCGCGCGGATCGCCGGAGCCGTGGCATTCCAGGAGCGCGATCCGGCTCGGGTCGACCCGGGCGTCCTCGTAGGCGCGGCGCAGGGCCTCCGCGCAGGCCGAGGCGGTCGGGACCGCCTCGTCGCAGCCGCCGCCCGAGGCCGAGCCGACGCCCTTGAGCACCGCGTAGACGCGGTCGCCGTCCCTCAGCGCGTCGTCGAGGCGCTTGAGGACGACGCAGGCCGCCCCCTCGCCGGGCGAGGCCCCCTCGGCCGAGGCGTCGAACGGGCGCGCCTTGCCGTCGGGCGCGTAGGGCTTGAGGGACTGCGACGCCGAGAGCGCCCGCACGTCCCCGGCCGCGTCGGCCGCGGCGACGACGGCCGCGTCGATCTCGCCGCGCTGGAGCGCGCGCGCCGCCGCCTCCAGGGCCTTCAGCCCCGAGTTCTCCTCGGCCCCGATCGTGAAGCTGGGCCCGCCGAGGCGGAACTCGCGCGCGATGCGGCTGGCCGCGACCGAGGCCAGCCCCCCCATCACGCGGTTGGCCGTCAGCGCCGGGCCGGCCGCGTCGCGCAGGGAGCGGACCCACGCCGAGCGCTCGCCGTCGGTCAGCGTCCAGCCCTTCGCGCGCGCCCATTCGTCGGCCCGCTCCTCGAGGGTCCAGCGGAAGTCGTAGTGCGTGACCCCCATGTCGAACGAGGCCCCGAGGAAGACCCCGGCGCGGTCGCGCCCGTCCTCGGAGAGGCGCGCGTCGGCCAGCGCCGCCGCCGCGCTCCGGAGAGCCAGCAGCTGCTGCGGGTTGAGCTCCTCGAGCTCCTTGGGCGGGATGCGGAAGGCCGCCGCGTCCGCGCCGGCCTCCCGCAGCCAGCGTCCCTTGAAGCCGGCCGGGACCTCGACGCCCCACCAGCGGTCCTCGGCGAAGGCGGGCTCCGGCCCCGCGCCGCCCAGCGCCGCCTCCTGGAAGGCGCGCAGGGAGTCGAGCGTCCCGAAGCGCGCGTCGAGGCCGACGACCGCCAGCGGCGCCCCGGCGGCCGGCGCGGCGGCGCG
>JAGWRY010000181.1 GCA_028869495.1 Elusimicrobiota bacterium
CGAGGGCGCCAGGACGGACGCCGCGGGCGCGGCGAGCGCCGCCGGCGACTCGGGCAGGACGAGCGCCGGGCGCGCCTCGACCTGGGCCAGGGCCGGCGAGACGCACAAGAGCAGGACGGCGGCCAGACGGCGCGTCATCCCTTTAAGGATAGCCGCGCGCCGCGCCGTCGGGGAGAGGCGAAAGTCCCGCCTGAGGCGGGTCTTTAGGCCGCCCGGCTCCGCGCCGCCGGCGCCAGCGACGGCGCCGACTCGCGCGGAGGGTTGAGGACCGGCTTCTTCGGCTTGAAGGCCTTCAACTTCTTCCGGATCTCGCGCAGGGCCCGCTCCATCTGCGGGTCGCGGCCGGCCGCGTGGTCCTGCGGCCGGAACTCGACTTCGATGTCGGGCACCGCGCCGCGGTTCTCGATGCCCCAGCCCACGTCGTCGAACCAGAACGCGAACTCGGGCTGGGTCGTGATCCCCCCGTCGGCCAGCGGGAAGCGCGGGTGGATGCCGATGACGCCGCCCCAGGTGCGCTTGCCGATCAGCGGCCCCAGGCCCAGGCGCTGGAACGCGTGGGAGAAGATGTCGCCGTCGGAGCCGGCGTGCTCGTCGGTCAGGGCGACCAGAGGCCCGGCCGGGGACTCCGCCGGGTAGGGCTCGACGCCGCTGTAGCGGCTCGCGCCCCAGCCGATGCGCCGGCGCGCGAGCTTCTCCAGGATCAGCGCCGAGACGTGGCCGCCGCCGTTGTGGCGGACGTCGACGATCAGCGCGTCCTTCTCGACCTCGCTCAGGTACGCGCGGTGGAACTCGGCGTAGCCGACCGGGCCCATGTTCGGGACGTGAACGTAGCCGCAGCGCCCGCCGGTCGCCTCGCGCACGACGCGGCGGTTGTTCTCGACCCACTCGCGGTAGCGCGCGGCCTGCTCGCCGCCGAGAGTGCGCACGGCGACGTCGCGCGAGCCGCTCCCGGCGGCGACGGTCAGCAGGACCTCGGCGCCGGCCTTGTGGACGAGGGCCTGCGCGGGCGGGAAGGACTCGGACAGGCGCCGGCCGTCCACGGCCAGCAGGACGTCGCCCTCCGCGACGCCGACCCCCGGCGCGCGCAGGGGCGAGTCGGTCGAGCGGTCCCAGGCGTCGCCGCGCAGGACGCGCGCGACGCGCCAGCCTCCGCGCCCGGCGTCCCAGGCGAACTCGGCGCCGAGGTGGCCCTGCGCGTAGTGCGGCTCCGGGCGGTGGTCGCCGCCGATCGCGTAGGCGTGCGAGGTCCCCAGCTCGCCCTGCATCTCCCAGAGCAGGTCCGTGAACTCCGCGCGCGTCGCGACGCGCTCGAGCAGGGGCTCGTAGCGGCGGTAGACCGCGCGCCAGTCCGGCGACTTCAGGCCCGGGTTCCAGAAGAGGTCGCGCTGGAGCCGCCAGGCGTCGGCGCACATCTGGCGCCACTCGGCGGCCGGGTCCAGGCTCGCGCGGGAGCGCGAAAGGTCCACGAGACCGCTCTTGCGCCCGAAGCCCTCGGCGTCCTTCGCGCGGTCGACGGGCTCGCCGGCCGGAACGACGCGCAGGCCGA
>JAGWRY010000182.1 GCA_028869495.1 Elusimicrobiota bacterium
TCGTCCGGCAATAGTCGAGGGCCGTTATGCCGTTGACGGCGCGGGCGGTTTTGAATCCCATCGCTTCCAAACGCCGCGTGAGGACGCCGGCGTAGGAAGCGTCGTCATCGACGACCAGGACCAGGGGCATTGCTTGAACTCTTGGGGTGAACCCGCAAGTATGTAGCAGGAACGCGAAGAGTTGTCAATTGGACGCCGGTAAATGTTGAGTAACGACAACCGTCGCCCAAAACGTTCCGTCAGGCGGCACGAGAACGGCCGACCACGCTCAATGCGACGAAAGACTCGTCGATCCCGTCGACGCCGAGGAACGACTCCGCGCGCGAATGGTCCAAGGCATAGGTCGTGCAGGCACCCAGGCCCAGCGCGTTCGCGGAGAGATAGAGGCTCTGGGAGAGGTGGCCCACGTCGCAGAAGACGCTTCGGGAAACGTATTCGTGGCGATACTTGAACATCGTCCTGGACCAGACGGCCGTCATCAGGAACGCGGCCGAGAAGCCGCGAAGCCATTCCTGACCATTGCCGATTCGGCGGACGAGACGGGAGAAACTCCCTCGCTTCAATAGTTCGAGGGCATGATCGCGGACGTTGTAGTGGTAGAGGCCGGGTGCCATTCCCCCAACGTCATGGATGACCGGATACACCTCGACGGGATGGCGATTCCCCCCCGAATAGCTGGTCTTCTCCAGGAGCGTCCCCCACGGGGCCGGATGGATCTTCTCCTGTTCCCCCCAGGCGAGAAACAGCATCTCGCTGAGGGCGGCCTTCGTGATCGGCCCGCCGATGTAATCGCGGCAGTTGCGAACCCTCGATAGGGTTCGATTCGCCTCCGAGGCGTATGTCTTCGGGCGCGAGAGACGAGTCTTGGTCCGTCCGGCGTAGGACTTGTAGAGGGGCGGCTGGCGACCGGCCTTCATCAACCCCTTCGCATAGGCGAGACGTTGTTCCTGGGGCTGATAGCGATGGGCGTCCTTGGTCCCGAACAGGTAGTGCTTGGCCGCGTGGCCCCAATGCCAACGGGAAAGGCGACTCTCGGCCGGGCTCTTGTCGGATTTAAGGAAGCCCATGGCGCGAAGTTGGCGCACGGCCCCGCGCAGGGCGCGCGCTTGCGTGCGCGCGGCGGAGATCACCCTCTCCGGTTCCGTGGGCTTGGAGAACCGATCGAGCACTCCGACCATGTCGGCATTGAGAGCCGCCCGGCGATGGGTCAGGTAGTCTTCACAGACGAGTGTGCCGTCTTCCCAGTAGAGGGACAGAGTCGACGAGCGGCGCAATTTCTCAGGCATCGGCGATCTCCGGGGGCAGGACCTCCGGTCCCTGAAGCGCGGACTCGGGCGCCTTCGCCGTCAGGGCGCGCAAAGGGCTCACGAGGCACACCAGACAGCCCGCGGCGGCGACGGCGCCGGCGAGCTGGAAGGTGAAGGGTAGTCCGAAGGCCTTGGCCAGGGCTCCGGCGCCCAGGGCCGCGAAGACCGCGGCCCCTTCGGCGAAGGTCGAGAAGACCCCCGCGACGCGGCCCAGCATCTCGCGCGGGACGTACCAGTGGAGCAAGGTGGTGAAGACCCCGCGCAGGGCCTTGGCGCCGCCGAGCAGAAGTCCCGCTCCGACGACGACGACCGCGGCCGATGAGGAGGAGCCGGCCGCAAGGAGTCCGAGGCAGACGACGGCGCACCAGAGAAGCATCGTCCGCCCCACGCCGAAGCGCTCGATGCAGGCCGCGGACGTCAGCGAGCAGACGAGGGCGACGGCGCTCACGGCCGCGACCATCCAGCCGACGTCCCGCGGCCCGACCTTCAGGACCGAGCCGTAGTAGAACACCTGGAAGCTCAGGAAGGCCGTGCAGGCGCCGTAGACCAGCACGGCCAGGAGCGTCGTCCATAGAAGCGCGCGCGACCGCGGCGTGCCCCGCCGGTAGAAGGCGAAGCCCTCGCCGAAGGCAGTCGGCGGTGTGGTCTTCGCCGGAGGTTCCGGCTGGGCTTCCAGCCTGGACACCGCCGCGGCGTTGCCGAGCAGGAAGCCCCCCTGGGCCAGCATGGCCCAGAAGGGGCCCGCCCAAGCGACCGCCAGGCCGCCGGCGAGCGTCCCGACCAGCTCGGCGACGCCGAAACTGCCCTCGTCGAGGGTGTTGGCGAAGGCGATTTCTCCCGAAGGCACGAGGTCCGGGATCGCGGCGCGCTTGCCGGCCGCGTGCGCCACTCCGAGAAAGCCCAGCGCCAGACAGCCGACCGCCAGCAGGGGCAAAGTCAGCGTGCGCGTGAGCCCCATGGCCGCCAGGGCGGCGAAGACCCCCGCCCGCGCCAGCGCCGTGAGGAGCATGACCTCCTTGGGCGAGCTTTGATCCACCCACCAGCCCGCGGCCGCGCTGCCGAGCAGCAGAGGCGCGAAGCCGGACGCCGCCACGACGCCCATCCACAGCGCGGAGCCGTTGAGGCGCAGGACCAGGAGGGGCAGGACCACGTACCACATCTCCACGGTCAGGTAGGAGAGGCTCTGCCCGCCCGCCAGCCAGGCGAAGCCGGGGCTGGACGCCAGCAGGCGCCGCGCTCGGTCGACGAAGCGAGGGGATCGGTTCATGGCGCTTTGTTCAAAAGGGCGCCCCGCCCGCGGGCGGGGCGGGACGTCAGCAGCCCGCGACGAGCTGCATTCTCTCGACTTTGCGCGGCAGGGGCTTCAGCCGGAACTCCTTGGCGGACTTCCGGCGGGACGGCCGCGCGCACTTCTTGCTTCGCGTCATTTTCGTTTCCTCCGACGATTTTCAGTTGCTTGACGACCGCGAGTAGATCGGACATCTGCCGCTTCATGAGGGCGCTGGACGCCGCCGTGCCGTCCCCATCCCAGGCGGCGAGGATGGCCGCGAGCTGGCGGCGGCGGCGGCGCGCGTCTCCCGCCCCGTAATTCGTACCTTCCGGAAGGGCGAACGGGCCACGCCCCATGCGTTTCAGGAAATTGGTGAGGGTGAACGCATAGAGGAGTCTCAGCGGGCGGAAATCCCACTCGTCCCGCGACATGTAATCGAGCAGGCAGTCCGCCGTGGCCTCCCAGCGGTCCATGAGATCCGGCGTGAAGTTCTCCAGGTCGAGGCGCGAGCGGTCCTGCCGCATGTAGAACAGGTAAAAGTTCAAGTTGAAGTTCCCCGCCTCTTTGTCGCGCCGCATGCGCGTGACGTAGCGCTCCAGGTTCGTGGGGTCGCCGCCCCAGCCCCCGCCGATCGCGCACGACATGAGCACGAACTCGCCCTTGCCCTCCGCCTGCTCGTAGACCCAGCGCA
>JAGWRY010000183.1 GCA_028869495.1 Elusimicrobiota bacterium
CCGGCTCGCCGCCGTCCCGCCCCCGGCGCCGCCGGCGCCGGTGCGCCTCTACGAATGCCGGCGCGAGTGGCGCGGCCTGCTCTGGTTCGTGACGATGGCGATCCGCGAGGAGGACGGGCGGGTCGTGCGCGTCTCGTCGGGACTGCCGCACTGCCCGAAGTGCGTCGTCGCGCTCAAGCTCGCGATGATCCCGCGCGAGGAGTGGGCCTGCCCGTCCTGCGGCCGGCGGCGCCCGGGACACGACGCGAGCCTGCCCAGCACGGACGCCCTGCTGACCGAGTGCCTGCAGGAGCTCTTCGCGCGGCACCCGGACTTCTCGCCGGCCGAGGGGCTGTCGGCGCCGCGCTACCGGCCGCCGCGCCGGACGGCGGCGCCGGGGCCGCGCCTGGCCGGGCGCCTCGCCCGGCACGCCCGAAGACGACTCAAGCGCGTCTTTTGACGAGTACGCCGAATGTTGCGTGGCGGCGGCCGGCCGCGCCTGCTACACTGACGGAGCCGCCCAGGAACGAGTCGCGCCCCGGCCGTCCCCCCTCCCTCGAATTCTCCTGATCGCGCCGCGGCTCGCCGAACGTCGAGACGGCGGGCCCCGTACGCCGCTCGCGCGGCGGGAGAGCGTCATGAACATGCTGTCCGCCGTCGTCGGATTGGAGTCGCGCCTGAAGATCGGAGGCGCGCCCGCCGCGAGCACCCTGCTGATCGCCGTCCTCTCGCTCGCCGGGCTGTGCCTGCTCGCCGCCGCCTGCCGCGCCCTGGGACGCTGCCGCCAGACGCACGCGGCGCGCTACACGTCGCCGCGGCGCTAGAAGAGCCGGCGGCGCAGGAACAGGGCCGCGTCGACGAGGGCGATCATCACGGGCACCTCGACGAGCGGGCCGATCACCGCGGCGAAGGCCTCGCCCGAGCGGAGGCCGAACACGGCCACCGCGACCGCGATCGCCAGCTCGAAGTTGTTGCTGGCCGCCGTGAACGACAGCGCGGCCGTCCTCGGGTAGTCCGCCCCGGCGCGGCGGCCGAGCCAGAAGCTGACCGCGAACATCGCCGCGAAGTAGAGCAGGAGCGGGACGGCGATGCGCAGGGCGTCGAGCGGCAGGCGCACGATCTCGCCGCCCTTCAGGCTGAACATCACGACGATCGTGAACAGCAGGGAGACCAGCGTCAGCGGACTGAGGCGCGGGAGGAAGACCTCCCGATACCAGTCCCGTCCGCGCGCCCGGATCAGCGTCAGGCGGGTCAGCAGGCCCGCCGCGAACGGCACGCCCAGGTAGAGCAGGACGCTGCGCGCGACCTCGCCCATGCCGACCGCCACGGCCGCGCCGGGCAGGCCGAGCGCCCGCGGCAGGACCGTCACGAAGAGCCAGGCGTAGACGCCGTAGAACAGGACCTGGAAGACGCTGTTGAGCGCGACCAGCCCCGCCGCGTACTCCGCGTCCCCCCGCGCCAGGTCGTTCCAGACGATCACCATCGCGATGCAGCGGGCCAGGCCGATCAGGATCAGCCCCGCCATGTAGTCGGGGCGCCCGCGCAGGAAGAGGACCGCGAGCCCGAACATCAGGATCGGTCCGATCACCCAGTTCTGGAGCAGGGACAGCGCGAGCAGGCGCCCGTCGCGGAGCGCGTCGCCCATCTCCTCGTAGCGGACCTTGGCCAGCGGCGGATACATCATCAGGATCAGGCCGATCGCGATCGGGACGTTCGTCGTCCCCGCCTGAAGGCGCTCGACGAAGGCCGGGACCGCGGGAACCAGGCGGCCGAGCGCGACGCCGGCGGCCATCGCCGCGAAGATCCAGGCCGTCAGGTAGCGGTCGAGGAACGACAGCCGCCCGAAGACCCCGCCGCCCCTCATGCAGGCTCCGTGAGAAGAGCCTTCACGCGCGCCGCGATCTGGTCGCGGACCGCGCGGAAGCCCGCGTCGGGCAGGCCCTTCGGGTCCGGGAGGGCCCAGTCGAGGCGCCGGGCGGCCGGCACGGACGGGCAGGCGTCGCCGCAGCCCATCGTGACGACGACGTCCCAGCTCCCCGCCGGCAGGGCGTCCAGCCCCTTCGAGCGGTGCGCGCCCAGGTCGATCCCCTTCTCCTTCATCAGCGCGATCGCGCGCTCGTCGACCCGGCCCGACGGCCGCGAGCCGGCGCTCCACGCCTCGACGCCCGCGCCTCCCAGGGCGCGCGCGAAGCCCTCGGCCATCTGGCTGCGGCAGGAGTTCTCGACGCAGACGAAGAGCGCCCTCATCACCGGGCCATTATATATGTATTTGCGTATATAGTCGAGGCGGCTCAGCGGCAGGCGCGGCGCCGCGCGCGGGACAGCGCCGCCGCGTCCCGGCGCAGGACGCCGGCCTCCGCGAAGCAGCCGCCCAGGCAGGCGACGAGGCCGCGATGGAAGGCGTCGCGCGGCGCGGCCAGCGAGTAGTGGCGCCACAGTCCCTCGCGACGGACCTTCACGAGTCCGGCCCGGCGCAGGTAGGCGAGGTGGCGGGAGGTCTTCGGCTGGGAGAGGCGCAGGATCGCCTGAAGGTCGCAGACGCACAGTTCCCCGCCGCGGGACAGGAGGCTCAGCACGCGCAGACGCGTCTCGTCGGCGAACGCGCGGAACATCCGGTCCGTCGCGGCGCGCATGGCCTGCCCCGCGTCAGCCGCCGGAGCGGTCGGAGGAGCGGCCCGTCGAGGCGGTGCTGTCCTCGATCTCGTGGCGCGCGGCGATGTAGCGGTAGACGAGGCCCGACACGCCGCGGATCACGTCGCCGCGGCGGCGCATCCAGGTGAAGTAGTGGCGCGCGTGGTCGCCCTTCTGGATCACGCCGACCATGATGTACGGGTAGGCCTTCCCCTCCGGGGTCTTGGCGACCAGGATGCCCATGTCGCCGCACAGGCGCGCGGTCGTGCCGGTCTTGTCGTAGACCTCGACGGAATCCGGCATGTCCTCGACGCCCTCGGTCAGGCGGTCCGGCTTGGGCAGGCCCATCACGCGCTTGATCTCGGCCGAGCCGGGCAGTTCTCCCCGCCACAGCGCGTACAGGAAGCGCGAGTAATCGTGCGCGGTGGCCTTGTTGCGGTAGGTCCGGCCGCTGAGCGGGATGTACTCGACCAGGCGCAGGCCGCGCAGCATCGGGCCGTAGGCGGCCGTCAGGCGCCGCTGGACGGCGCGCGGCCCCCCGAGGCGGCGCAGGAACCAGTCGGCCGACGCGTTGTCGGAGTCGCGGATCATCAGCTCCATGCGGCGGCGCTCGGCCGGGCCGTAGCGGCGCGTCCCCTTGGCGACCGCGTCGAAGTAGGCGAGCGCGATGAACGGCTTGATCATGCTCGCCGTCTCGAAGGCCTCGTCCTCGTTGATGCTGACCAGCTTCTTGCCGGAGGTGAAGTCGTAGACGGACCAGGACGTGCGCTCGTCCCCGCGCACGCGGCCGCGGCGGCGCAGGCCCGCGATGTAGCTCTCGATGCGGCGCTCGAGCCGCGTCGGCGGCGGCCCGGCCGGCTTGGGGGCCGCGACGACCGCCTCGCGCGCCGGCGCGGCCTCCGGCAGGGGCAGGACCTGCCAGGCCTGCGACGGGATGATCACGGCCGGCTCCAGGCCGTGCTTGACCAGCAGGAGCGTGTGGCGGCGCGAGAGCGCGAACGTGGAGTCGCGCGCGCCGTGCCGCATGTAGATCAGCCCGTAGTTGTCGGAGCCCTTGACCACGCGCAGGCGCGCGGCCACGGCGGGGCCGAGCAGCTGGGCGACCTTGCGCTCGTAGGCGACGACGTTGGCGCGCTCCGGGTGCCAGAGATACGACACGTCGAAGGCCGGGCCGGCCCCCAGGGCGGGGGTCGCGCCGGCGAGCGTCGCGGCGAGGCACAGGAGCGTGGAAAGGCGCATTCTTCTAAGGCATATCCGCCGGCGCGAAAGGCATCCTTACTTTTTAACCGGATTTCACGCGCTCGTCAAGCCCCCCCTTGCGCTCACCGAGGACGTCTGCTATACTGTCGCACGGACGTTGGTTCGATTTCGAACCCGAAACGAGAAATGTCGGGACCGGCCCCTGGGCGAGCAAAGCCCGGGGGTTTTGTGTTTCCGGCTTCCCCGCGCCTCCCGAAGGACCCTCTCCGCGGATAGGACGAAAGACCCAGGACGATGGGACTTTCGTCCCCCATAATGCTAGAATCGCACGGTCGGGCGCCGCGAGGGGTCGCGGCGAGCGCATCCTCGGAGGTGTCATGCTTCGAATCGTCCGCGCCCTGGGACTCCTGGCCCTGGGCCTTCTGACGCTCGGCGCGCCGTCGC
>JAGWRY010000184.1 GCA_028869495.1 Elusimicrobiota bacterium
CCGGCGACGAGCGCGCGCGCGCCGGCGCCGGAGGCGGCGAGGCCGTACAGGAACAGCGCGACCTCGGAGCCCTCGCGCAGGACGGCCAGTCCCGCGGCGCACGCGAGCGCGAGCATCGACGCCCGTCCGAGCGCGGCTTCGCGTCCCAGCGCCTTCAGGTCCTCGGTCATGCGCCGGGCGTGGCGCGACATCCAGACGTTGTGCCAGCCGAGCATCGCGACGGCGGAGAGCAGGATCGCGGCCTCGAACAGGGGCTGGCCGGCGCCGGAGACCGCCTCGGAGATGCGCCCCATCAGCGCGGCGGCCAAGCCGGCGCCCAGCGCCCCGGCGGCCGAGCCGGCCGCGATCCAGGCCCCGCGCCCGCGCAGGCCGCGGGTGGCGCCGAGGATGACGGCGACGACGAGCGCGGCCTCCAGAGACTCGCGGAAGACGATGATCGCGGCGGCCAGCATCAGCGGGCTCCCCCCTTCGGGGACGCCGGCGCGGGCGCCGCGTCGACGACGAGGGTCCCCTTCGTCGCGCGGCGGAAGTCGTCGAAGAAGGGGTAGGCGCCGGGCTCGAGCGGGCCGACGAAGACGGCGACGGTCCCGCCCGCGGGCACGATCTGCTCGCGGTGGAGGACGAAGCTCTCGAACTCGGCCGGGACGGCGCCCTCGTTGGAGATCAGCAGGCGGACCTTGGTCCGGGCCGGGATCCGCGGCGACGCGGGGACGAAGGCGCCGTCCTTGAGCGCCAGGCGCACGACCGGGAGCGGGGCGCTCCGGCCCCACAGCGAGAAGGCGCTCGCGCCGGGCGCGGCGGCGAGCAGGGCGGTCAGGAGGAGGACGCGTCGGGTCATCGTTCGAGCTCTCGGCTATTGAAACGGCGTCTCAATAAGAGAATGATAGCAGGTCTCTTATTGAAATGCAATATCAATAAAAGGCGCGCGGCCGCGCTACTTCGTCAGCCCTTTCCAGGGCGTCTCGGCGCGGCCCTCGCGCGCGTTGGCGCGGCGGGCGGCGACGAAGAGCCAGGTGGACAGGCGGTTCAGGTAGACGATCACGCCGTCGGGGGCGGGCTCGCGGGCGGAGAGCTCGACGACGGCGCGCTCGGCGCGGCGGGCGACGGCGCGCGCGACGTGCAGGGCGGCGCCGGCGGGGCCGCCGCCGGGCAGGATGAAGCTCTTCAGCGCGGGCAGTTCCGCGTCCCAGGCGTCCATCTCGGCCTCGAGGCGCGCGACGGCCTCCTTCGGCAGGCCCCCGGCGAAGGCCGGGCCGAGGGCGGAGACCTTCTCCGGCGGGGTCGCCAGCAGGGCGCCGACGAAGAAGCACTCGGCCTGGACCCGGGCCAGCGGCGCGTCCAGGTCGGAGCCCGCCGGCAGGGCGGCGCGCGCGGCGCCGGCGCAGGAGTTCAGCTCGTCGACGGCGCCGTAGGCGGCGACGCGCGGGTGGCTCTTGGGCACGCGCGCGCCGCCGAAGAGGCCGGTGTCGCCTTTGTCGCCGCCGCGCGTGTAGATCGCCACGGCCCCGATTGTGCCAAAATCCGCCGCCCTTTAAAACGGGACGAGCGGCGAACGAACCACGAAGACACAAAGACACGAAGGCGGGCGGGGCAAAAAACGGATTTTAGGGTGAACGGATAACGGAATCCGTTTTTAACCCTTTTATCCGTTCTTCGTGTCTTTGTGTCTTCGTGGTCCCGTCGTTCCGTTTAGGAGCGGAGCGGCTTCAGGTTCGGCGCCATGTCCGCGTGGCGCTTGGCGAGGCGCGCGCGCAAGGTCCCGCGCAGGGTCTGCCGGGGGAACAGCCGCGCGGCCTCGACCAGCAGGCGCGCGGCGCCCTCGACGTCGGAGACGCGCACGCGTTCGGGGGCGACGGCCTTCGCGCCCCAGCCGTTGTGGTAGTTGACGAGGGGGACGGCCAGGCCGGCGGCCTCCAGCCCGAAGGTCTGGTAGGCGGTCGCCTCGCAGGTGCCGCCGGTCAGGCGGCGGCGCTGGACGCGCCCGCCGCGGCGGCGCAGGCGCGCGGCGGCCTCGTCGAGAACGGCGAGGAGGTTCGGGTCGAAGGCGCAGGCCTTGTCGCCGAGGCGGATCGTGGGCCCCCGGCCGGGCGCGGAGCCGGGGAGCTCGCGCGAGGACTCGATGGACAGGTACGAGTCCTCGGGCGACAGGACGCCGGAGCGGATCATGTCGAGGGCGCCGACGAAGCCGACCTCCTCGGCGCGGTTGAGGAGCACGGTCAGGTTCGTCTTCGCGCGGGCGGCGGCGAGGCGGCGCATCGCCTCCAGCGAGATCGCGCAGCCGAGCAGGTCGTCGATCGAGCGCGAGGAGAGCCAGCCTCCCTTCGCTTCGAACGGCGTCAGCGCCAAGACGGCGAAGACGGGCCTGCTTCCGGGCTTCGGCGCCTGCGTCCAGCGGATGGTCCAAAGTCCGCCCGTCTTCTTCGGCGCGGGGCCGATCACGCCCCGGGCGATCGGGCCGTTTCCCGCCGGAACGGCGGGAAACGCCTCGACGGCGGCGCCGGGCAGGAGGTGCGGCGGCAGGCCGCCCTGCAGGAGGGCGCGGGCGCCGGTCTTGGAGACGGACTCCAGGCGGAAGGCGGGATGGTCGAGGTGCGCGGCCAGCGCCAGCGCGGGACCGCGGCCCGCGCCGCGGTAGGAGACGATCAATCCGCCGCGGACCTCGCGCACGGAGACGCGGCGGCCCAGATGGCGGCGGATCCAGGCGCGGGCGCGGCGCGCGACGGCGGTCTCGCGGAAGGGGGCGGTCGGCACGGACGTCAGCTCGCGGAAAAGGGGCAGGACTCCGGTCTTCATGCCGAGATGATAGCCGATTCTCGGCCGCGGCTACATGGAGCCGGGCTGTTGTGCGCCCTCGCCGCTCCGGCCGAAGTCGCCCTCGAGGAGGGCCTTCTCGAGCTTGGGGTCGATGCCGAGTTCGAGGCCCTTCGCCTTCGCGGCGCGCGCGGCCTGCTGGAGCTGGGTCATCGTCTCCGGGGTCAGCTTGCCGCCGTCACGCGAGACCGAGTCCAGGAGGCTCTTCATGTCGGGGGAGAGGCTCCCCTCCTTTTGGACCAGCGCGGAACGGATCTGCTCGGCCATCGCGCGGGTGACGCCGTTCTTGCCGTCGCCGGCCTCGGCCTTGAGGCGGTCGCCGAGCGCGTCGAGGGACGGATCGGAGGCCGCGGCGCCGTCGCCGCCCGACGCGCCGGAGTCTTCGTCGCCTCCGTTCGCGTCCTGACCGCGCCCGCCGGAGCCGTTCGAGACGCCGGACGCGTCGCCGCCGTCTCCGTCCCCGTCCCCGGCCGGCGGGCCGTCCACGACGACGTTCGGGTTCGAGAAGAACTTCCGGGCCTCGGCGCGCTGGCCCTCGTCGAGCGCGTCGAGCTGGGCCTGGGTCGGCTTCCGCCCGTTCTTCGCGTCCTGGGCGAGGGCGTCGGCGCGCGCCTTCTTCTGGCAGGCGCGGAACGCGTCGAAGGTGCGCGGGGGCGGGCTCTTCTTGGTCCCTTTCAGGCAGCTCGCCGGGGCGAGCGCGGCCGCGGGCGAAGCGGTCAGGACGGCGAGGAGGGCCGCGAGGAGCATCTCCCCGCTAGTATGGCCCCGCGTCCGGTGCGGGTCAAGAGGCGGGCGCCGCCGTGCCGGCGAAGGCGGCGAGGCTCGCCAGCCACAGATAGGCGCCGAGGCCGAGGCGGACCGGGACGGCGACGGCGTCGGTCTCGGCGTTCGTGACCATCGTCGTGAAGGCGAAGCACCCCGACGCCAGCACGAGCGGCAGGACGGAGGCGTACGCGGGGATCCGCGCGCGGCGGCGTTCCGAGAGCGAGGCGGCCAGCAGGAAGAGATAGACGGGGTTGGCCAGCCAGGCGATCGCGCCGGGCCACATCCGGTAGTCCATGACGCTCAGCCAGCCGGCGAACAGGCATTCCAGGCCGGTCGTGCCGCTGTAATTGCCCGCCGCGCCGCCGACCGGCGTCAGCGCCGCGAACGGCAGGGCGGCGAGGAACAGGCCGACCGAGAAGATCGCCAACAGCCTTCGGTGATTCATGACGGACGCTCCTCGGCTCCGCTCGCGGCGCCGCGGCCGCCTCGCGCCAGTATGGCTCCCGGAACGGCGCGGGTCAAGAGGCGAGGTGGCGGGCCAGGAAGTCCTCGGCGGCGGCGTAGAACTTCAGGCGGTTCTCGGGGCGGGCGAAGCCGTGGCCCTCGTCCGGGAAGAGCAGGTACTCGACGGCGCGGCCCTTCTCGCGCAGGGCGGCGACGATCTGCTCGGACTCGGCCTGCTTGACGCGCGGGTCGTTGGCGCCCTGGGCGATCAGGAGCGGGATCTCGATGCGGCCCGCGTGGAAGAAGGGCGAGCGCTCCTTCAGGAAGTCGGGCTCGGTCTCGACGGAGCCGACGCGCAGGTCGAAGACGCGCTTGAGCGGCTCCCAGTAGGGCGGGATGGACTTGATCAGCGTGATCAGGTTCGAGGGGCCGACGACGTCGACCGCGCAGCGGTAGACGCCGGGGGTGAAGGCGGCGCCGGCCAGCGCGGCGTAGCCGCCGTAGGAGCCGCCGTAGATCGCGACGCGCTTGGGGTCGGCGATGCCGGCGCCGACGGCCCAGGCGACGGCGTCGGTCAGGTCGTCCTGCATCTTGGCGCCCCACTCGCGGTCCCCCGCGTGGAGGAAGCGCTTGCCGAAGCCGGTCGAGCCGCGGTAGTTGACCTGGAGGCAGGCCATGCCCAGGCCCGCCAGCCACTGGGCCTCGGGGCGGAAGCCCCAGCGGTCGCGCGCCCAGGGGCCGCCGTGGACGAGGACGACGAGGGGCAGGCGGCCGGTCTTGTGCCCGGGCGGGGTGGTCAGGTACGCGCGGATCTTCAGGCCGTCGCGGGCGGCGAAGGAGACGGGCTTCATGTCCGCCAACTCCCAGCCGTCGAGCTTGGGGCGGGCCGAGAACAGGAACTTGGCCTTCCGGGCGGCGCGGTCCCAGCGCCAGTAGGACGGCGAGCGGTCGGGGCGGTCGACGAGCAGGTACCAGACCTTGTCGGCGTCGTCGCGGCTGACGACGGAGACGTCGCCGCCCAGCGACGCGAAGGCCTGGAAGTCGGCGTCGAGGGCGGGGTCGAGGACGCGCCAGCGCAGGCGGTCGGTCTCGAAGGCGACGGCCTCGGCGTGATAGTCGCGCGGGTTGAGGAGCACGCCGCCGAGGTCGGCCTCGGGATCGTCGGCCAGCAGGCGCGCGGGCCCGCCGGCCAGCGGCTGCTCGAGCAGCGCCGTGGTGTCGCGCCCCTCGCTCGACTCGACGTAGAGGGCGGAGCCGTCGGGGGTGAAGCCGTGGGCGCCCAGTTGATCGTCGGGGCCGCAGGACAGGAGCTCGCGCCACTGCCCGCCCGTCTCGACGCGCAGGACGGTGCCGCCGTCGGGGCGCATCGCCTTGGCGGCGCGGACCTTGAACTCCCGATCCGGCAGCCAGCCGATGACGTCGCCGGGGTTCTGGACCTCGCGGCGGCGCGAGCCGTCCTTCAGGCTGATGCGCCAGACGTCGTGGCTGCGCGGATCGCGGTCGTTGAGGGCGACGAGGATCTCGTCGGGGACGCGCGGCTCGGTGCCGACGATCTGGGCCTGCACGCCCGGGAGGGGGGTGAGGTCCTCGGTGTTCCCGGAGGCGAGGTCGGTGCGGTAGAGATGCCAGTTCTCGTCGCCGTCCTTGTCCTGGATATAAAGAAGCGAGCGCTTGTCCTCGGCCCACAGGTAGCTGCGGATGCCCCGGCCGCGGTCCTTGGTGAGCGGCTCGGCCTTCCCGCCCTCGGGCCCCGTCCAGACGTTGAGCACGCCCTCGTCGGGCGCCAGGTACGCCCAGCGCGTCCCGTCCGGCGACACCTTCGGCGCCGCCTTCTCGGGGTTTCCGAACAGCAGTTCTCGGGGGATTCGGTCGCTCATCGAGGGGGTCTCCGTCCGGTTTGCGCGGGGGCTCCGCGCCGTGCTAGAATACCTTCGCTTTCCGGGGTTCGGGTGGCGCGTTCGTCTAGCGGCCTAGGACGCTGCCCTCTCAAGGCAGAGATCACGGGTTCAAATCCCGTACGCGCCACCAGACCCCTGGGAAGTTTTCAAGCAGTTTATCGACGGAGAATCGGTCCCGACGACGGCCCCCCCGATTCTCCGTTGTTTTTTGCCCCCTGGCGCTTGTGCCAAATTTGTGACATACTTTTTGGGTCGATTCGCCGGTCTTGAGACCGGCCCGGAAATTAATGCCGATCTATGCCGGACCGTTCCGCGCAGGATATCAAATCGGCAGGCGATCTCTTGAATTTGTTTGCTCTTGACAGTGAGCAAATATGCTCATTATACTGAGTAAATAATATGGCACTACCCGCCTATAGACGCCCCATCCTGAAAACCGTGCTTGGCCGCCTGAAAGAACCGCGCAAGTTCATCCAAGCGCTGGTCGGGCCGCGCCAAGTCGGCAAGACCACCCTGATCCGTCAAGCGCTCGAAGCTTCCGGGGCGGCGGCGCATTACGTCGCGGCGGATTCGCCGTCGCCGCGCGACGCGGCCTGGCTCGAGGCCCAGTGGGACATCGCTCGGCTGCGGGCCAAAGACGGGGGCCGTTCCGGCGCGGTGCTCGTCTTGGACGAAGCGCAGAAGGTGTCCGGCTGGTCCGAGATCGTGAAACGGCTTTGGGACGAGGACACCGCTGCGGGGACGGCCCTCAAGGCCGTCCTCCTCGGTTCCTCGCCGCTCTTGGTGCGCAAGGGGCTCAGCGAGAGTCTTGCCGGCCGTTTCGAGGTCGTCCGCGTGCCGCACTGGTCGTACGCGGAGATCAAGGAGGCATTCGGCTTGAGCCTGGAGCAGTATCTTTTTTTCGGTGGGTATCCGGGCAGCGCGCAACTCGTGTCCGACGAAGAGCGGTGGCGCCGCTACATCCTGGACTCGCTGGTCGAGACCACGCTCTCGAAGGACATCCTGTTCCAGACGCGCGTCGACAAGCCGGCGCTTCTGCGCCAGCTCTTCAGCCTCGGCTGCGCTTATTCCGGCCAGATACTGTCCTACCGGAAGATGCTCGGGCAGCTCCACGACGCCGGCAACACGGTGACGCTGGCGCATTACCTGGAGCTGCTTTCGGGCGCGGGGATGCTGACCGGTCTTCAGAAATATTCCGGAAGCCGCGTGAGGGAGAAGGGCTCCAGCCCCAAGCTTCTGGCGCTGAACACGGCGCTCATGACGAGCGGGACGGAACATTCGTTTTCGACGGCGCGCGCCGATCCCGACTTTTGGGGCCGGCTCGTGGAGTCGGCGGTCGGAGCGCATTTGGTCAGCGGACTCTCCGGCACGGGCAGCGAGGTCTACTATTGGCGCGAGGCGAGCCGCGAGGTGGACTTCGTTCTCAAGGGCAAGGGCCGCGTGACGGCCCTGGAGGTGACCAGCTCGCGCCGAAAGGACTCGATGCCGGGAATGGCGCAGTTCGCCGAGGAGTTCCGCCCGCAGAGAAAGCTGCTGGTCGGGGGGCAGGGCATCGCGCTTGAGGAGTTCCTGACGACGCCCGCGGAGAAGTGGATCGCGCCTTGACCGGCGGGGAATGATTCCATGGCCCGCATCTATCGGCGTACCGGCAAGAAGGGGGGAATCTGGTACTTGGACTACCAGGTCGAAGGCCGGCGCGTGCGCAAGCGCGTCGGCTCCTCCAAGCGTCTCGCCGAGCTGGCCCGGGCGGACATCGAGGTCAAGATCGAGCGCAAGGAGGCCGGCTTCGCGGTCAAGGACCGCAACCTGCGTGACTTCATCGCGGAGTACCTGGGCTACGCCAAGGGCAACAAGACGGAGAACTCTCTCGCGCGCGACGCGATCACCCTCCGGCACTTCTCCGACTTCATCAAGGCCGACAAGCTGAGCGGAGTTTCCGCCGCCCGGATCGAGGCCTACAAGGCGCGCCGCCGCGAACTGGGCGCCAAGCCTTCGACCCTGAACCGCGAACTGAACACCATCAAGGCCATGTTCAACAAGGCCGTGGCCTGGGGTGCTCTGGCCGCCAATCCCGCGAAGTCCGTGCAGAAGGTCCGCGAGCCGCGCAAGCAGGTCCGATTTCTCGCCAAGGACGAAGTCCGCGCGCTGCTCTCGGCCGCGTCCGAGCGCTTGGCGCCCATCCTGGAGACCTTCCTCCTGACCGGCTTGAGGCGCGACGAGTTGGCGCATCTGACCTGGGCGGACATCGACTTCGAGCGCGAGGTCGTCTCGGTCCAGGCGAAGGACGGCTGGCATCCGAAGGACTACGAGGTCCGGCATATCCCGATGACCGAGCGTCTGGTTGCCGTCCTCAAGGCGCGCCCCAGGACGGAGAGCCCCTACGTCTTTCATACGCAGAGCGGCGGGGCGCATGAGGGTAACATCCTGTCCCGGGACTTCCGCAGGCTGGCGCGCTCCTGCGGGATCAAGGGCGCCTCCGTCCACACCCTGCGCCATACCTTCGCCAGCCACCTGGTCATGGGCGGCGCCGATCTTTACACGGTCCAGAAGCTCCTGGGGCATTCGAGCATCAAGACCACGGAGATCTACGCGCACCTGGCGCCGGATTACCTCCGGTCGGCGGTCAGGCGATTGAAATATTGAGGCGGGGCGACTGTCGTGACGCGGAGCGACGAGTCGCCCGCGCCCCCCCTGAGGTCCGCGCCTGCCTACACGACGCCCGCGAACGCCTCGATCGCTGCCTCCGGATTCTCCGAAACCTCGCCGCCTAGTCGTTTCTTTCCTCCGTCATTCGTTTCAATTTCCTTCACCCCATCTCCACTTCTTCCTTCTTCATCCTCACACCTAACTCATCCATCAGCCCGCCACCCTCCCGACCACTCAACCCCAAAAACATAGTGGTTGGGGGTGAGTGGTCGGGAGGCGAAATCGGCGAAGCCGATTTCGAGGCGGGCGCGCATCGGCAGAAAAACGCGGCGCAATTTCGCAAGTTCTCCGTCGAGAAAATCGGCCGGACCCCGCCAACACGTTGGCGGGGCGGTTGGCGGGTCTGTTGGCGGCCCCCTGTCCACAATGACGGACACCCCAGCGGACACCCCCGGCCGTAGGAACTCGCCGCGCCGCCGGAGCGGAACCGGGCGCGTCGCGGCGGAAAACCCGGGGCCGTCCCGGGCCGAAACTCCGCGGTCGCGCGGGGGAAACTCCCGCGTCGCGCGGCCCTAATTGACGTCGAACTCGACGGCCCGCTTGGCGCGGCCGGGGACCGAACGAGTTTTCAGCCAGGCGGCGACGGCCGCATGGTCGAAGCGGACCAGGGCGCCGATCTTGATGAGCGGGATGTAGCCTTCGTGGACCCATTGGTAGACCGTCCTGGGCTTCACCCGAAGCCAGTCCGCCACCTCGTCCACGGTCAGGAGCCGTTCCATCGCGCCGGCCGGGGGCCCTTTACCTCCGCGCTCCGCGCGCGCGGCGCGCCAGCACCTTTTTGACGATCTTGGCGGCGGCCAGCCGGTTTCGGGCGAGGTCGCGGAAGTCCTCGGCCGCCTCGCGCGCCACGAACCGCTGGCGGCGGCCGGACGAAACCCAGTCCCTCAGCTCGTCCAGCCGGTTCAGGATGGCGGCCTCCTCGGCCTTGCGCAGGGCCTCGCCGGGCTCGGTCGCGGCCAGCAGGGCCTTGGAGGAAGAGAGGGTGTCCTCGACCATCAGGTCGCAGGTCTTGGCCATGACCAGGTCCGCGACCGCAAAGCCCCGCGGGAGCACCTTGGCGAGCTCCAGCAGGTCCTCGATGGTCAGTTTGCGCTCCAGGACCAGGTGCCGGCGGTCGGCCGGGAAGTGCTTGACCAGGCCCCGGATGGCGCCCAGCGGCAGGTGATAGCCCAGCCGCAGGACCAGGACGAACCCGACCGTCTCGACCTGGTCCGGGTAGACGTAGTAGGCCTTCCCGTCCTTTTTGACCGCCGGCGGGAGCAGTCCGACGCGCGGCGAGCTGTAGGTCCGCAGGAGCCGCGCGGTCACGGTGAAGCCGGAGAGAGCCTCCAGCAACGCGACGAAGTCCTCCTCGGCCAGGAGAACCTTCCCGTCCGGCAAGCCTTGCGACCGGCGCTTGGCGATCGAATCGACGGCCTCCGGCACCTTCATCACCGGGAGATTTTCGAGGTCCTTGTCGGGAGTCGTCATGGCACGCATTCTACTTTGACGCCGGTCGTCCAGTCCAGGATGGTCTGCACTTCAGTCCCGATTCCCTGTCCCTTTCCAGTTCGATTGGTCTTGAACTAGACCGCTCTCCGCCCCCCTTGACCTTGTCCTTTCGCTGCCGAATAGTCCGCCGTCCTCCTGACCACGCCCCCACTCCAAACCCCATTTTTTCATGTCGTTGTGGGGGCGTGGTCAGGAGGCTTCGGCGCCTCGGCGGCGAAGAGGCGGACCGAAAACGGCAGCAATTTCCAGCCGATTCCAATGTCGGGCTCGTTCGGATCGTTTCTGCGGTGCCAGAAACGACGCCAGAAACGATGTCTGGCCGCCCCCCAAGCTCGAATTTGCCCTCCGAGACCGTCCGCGAGAGCAACTTGATCACCTCGGAGACCAGCCGGCCTCGAGCGGCTGAGTCCGTTGAGACGTCCTGGAACCTTCCTGCTGACAGATGATTCCGTTACCGAGAATTTACGCGCCGCTCAATTGACAACTCTTCGTGTTCCTGTTAAATACTTGCGGGGTCACCCCAAGGAGTTCAAGCAATGCCCCTGGTCCTGGTCGTCGATGACGACGCTTCCTACGCCGGCGTCCTCACGCGGCGTTTGGAAGCGATGGGATTCAAAACCGCCCGCGCCGTCAACGGCATAACGGCCCTCGACTATTGCCGGACGA
>JAGWRY010000185.1 GCA_028869495.1 Elusimicrobiota bacterium
GCCCCAAGAAGCGCATCTTCATCTACTGGCGCGACGACCTCTCGCTGGTCGTGCGCACCCAGCAGGCCAAGATCCCGCGCATCCGCGAGCTGATCGCCCTGATCGGCGTCAAGCCCGGCATGACGGTCCTCGACATCGGCGCGGGCACGGGCCAGCAATCGTACCTGCTGGCGCGGCGCGTGGGCCCCTCGGGGCGGGTGTACGCGACCGACATCGCGCCGCGGCTCGTGGACTACATGCGGGAGGAGGCGGCCCGGCGCGGGCTGAAGAACCTGCGCCCCGTCCTCGTGCGCAAGGACGGCGTCGACCCGTTCTACCTGCGCCGCGACTACGACGTGATCCTCGTCTCCGACATCTTCTCGTTCCTCCACGACCCGGCGGGCTACTTCGCGGCCCTGCGCCCGCGCCTGAAGCCCGGGGGGAGGGTCGTCGTCGTCGGACAGCCCGACGCATACTCCTACGGCTTCGTGCCCGAGGACTTCAAGGACTGGGACGGCTTCGCGGCCGCCGTCGCCGCCGAGCCGGACGACGGCCCCTTCGGGCGGCGGATCGCGCGCCCGCTGAGGGCGGCCCTCGCGCGGATCGCGCCGTCCGACGCGGCGCAGCGCCGGCGCGCGACCCTCTTCTTCGTCAACCGCGCCCTCTACGACGGGGCCCTCTACGAGACGCTCGCCGACGGCGAGGACCTGCGCGCCGGAGCCCCGCTGACGCCCGAGGAGCGGCCGATGGCGCGCTGGCTTCTGCGCCGCCTGCGCCTGGCCGGAGTCCCCGGCCGCGTCCCCGACGAGATCCTCTGGATCGAGGTGCGCGACGTCGTGATGCTCAACAAGCTGGCGCTGATCGCGCGCTACCGCCGCTTCCTGCGCGCCGACCCGCCGCACCCGTACCTCCCCGCGGGCCCCGAGGGACGATGGGCGAACGCCCTCAATCCGGTCACGGCCGCGCTGACGGCGGCCGGCTACCGCCTCGAGCGCGACGCCGCGCTCCCGCCGTTCCAAGGCGTCCTGGTCTTCGGCGACGCTTCGGCGGGGCGGGGAAAAAAGTAGGCGCCCGCCGCCGGCGTAGGCCTTGAAACCGCGCGGGCGGAGAGCTACACTTTCGCATCCGCCCTAACCCTGCCGTCGATCGTAGGAGGAACCCAATGTCCGTCTGGAGAACCCTGGCCGCGCTGCTGCTCGTCGCGTCCGCCGTGCCGTGCGTCTCGGCCGAGTCCGCGGCGCCCGCGCCGAAGGCCCCGAAGTACGTGATCCACTGGGTGCTCGCCCACGAGCCCGCCGGCGTGTTCGCGCGCGCCGCCCACGAGTTCGGCCGCCTCGTCAACAAGGAGAGCAACGGCGACATCGTCGTCAAGGTGATCCACGTCGCGAAGTTCGGCAACCGCGGCTACGTGAGCCCGCGCTACGCGATGCACGCGGTCGAGACCGGCCGCTACGAGATGACCCAGGATTACACGACCGCGCTCGGCCACGCGTCGCATCCGCTCTGGGTCCTGGACATGCCGTACCTGTTCCGCGATCACGCGCACGCGGCCAAGGTCCTCGACGGCCCGATCGGCCGCCAGCTCCTGGCCGGTCTGCCCCCGTCGATGAAGGGCCTGGCGTTCACCTACAGCGGCGGCTACCGGATCCTGCCGACGCTGTCGCGCGAGATCCACACCCCGGCGGACGTGAAGGGACTGCGCGTGCGCACCGCGCCGACCCCCGTCGCCGAGGCGACCCTGCGCGCGCTCGGGGCCGTGCCGGTGCCGGCGGACATCACCGACATCAACAAGCTGGTGAAGGAAGGCAAGATCGACGGCGGCGAGTCGACCCTGGCGCGCTACGCCGACGGCCAGGGCAGCGCCCTGCCGATCATCAACGTCACCAAGCACAGCCTGTTCCTGACCGCGGTGATCGTCAACACGAAGTTCTACGACTCGCTGCCCAAGCGCGACCAGGAGGCCGTCGACCGCGCGGCCGATCAGATGGCGCACGACGAGCGCACGGACACGATCCAGGCGAACATCGACGAGGAGAAGTCGGCCCGCAGCAAGGGGGAGACGGTCGTCACGCTGACCCCCCAGGAGCAGGCCGAGTTCGTCCAGGCGGTCCAGCCGGTCTACAAGGAGTTCACGCCCCGCTTCCACGGCCTGGTCCAGCGCATCGAGCAGACGCGTTGACCGACGCCGGGCGGGCGGAAAGGGAGCCGCGGGCCTTCGGGTCCGCGGCTCCGCCGTTCCCGGACGCCTCGCCGCGGAGACCACCGTGATCCTGCATCGAATCCTGAGCGTCCTGCTGATGATCGGGGCCGCGCTGGCCCTGGAGCTGCTCTTCGGCCGCCGGCGCAGCCCGCGCCCCCGCCGCTCGCGCTGGCCCGCGAACCTCGGCCTCGGGTGCCTGGCGCGCCTCGGGACGGGGAACCTGATCCTGTGGGTGCACGCGATCAGCGCGGGCTGGGGCTACCGCGTCGGCCGCGGCTTCTTCGACCGACTGGGCTGGGACCTGCTCGTCAAATACGCGGCGTTCCTGCTCGTCGTCGATTTCGCCCAGTACTGGGGCCACCGCCTCCAGCACTCCGTCCCGCTCCTGTGGCGCATCCACGCGATCCATCACACGGACCTGGAAGTCGACGCGACGACCACCGCCCGCGTCCACCCGCTCCAGGCCCTCGTCAACATCGCGACCGCGACGGTCGCCCTGATGCTGGGCCTCGGAGGCATCGTCCTGGGTTTTCGGACCCTGAAGCAGGCGTTCTCGGTCGCCAGCCACACCAACGTCCGCGTGCCGGCGCTCCTCGACCGCGTCCTGCGCTGGTTCATCGTGACGCCGTCCTACCACCTCGTGCACCACAGCGCGATCGGGACCGAGATGAACTCCAACTACTGCAGCGTCTTCACGTTCTGGGACCGCCTGTTCGGCACCTACACGGAGCTCTCCCGCCTGCCCGTCGGGCCCGGCGCGTTCGGGCTCGCGGAGCGCCGCGATCCGATGCGGCTGGGCTTCTGGAGACTGATGCTCCTGCCATTCCGCCCGGACTTCCCGAGCCCGGACCCCGCCGCGGCGCCGGCCCGCTAGAAGAGCGGATAGACGAACGGCGACAGGAACGGCGCGATCGCGAGGAAGGCGAAGACCAGCGCGAGCAGGAAGACGACCAGCGCCACGACGGCCAGCGGCGACAGGCGCTGGCGCCGGAGCGTCGAGAAGAGCGAGCCGAGCGTCCGGCCCGCGGATTGCAGGCCCCAGACCAGCCGTCTCATGCGCCCTCCCGCTCGACCAGGGTCCGGCCCAGGAACAGCGCGTCCAGGTCCGTGCGGACGAAGGCCAGCAGCGCGTCGTCCGGCGTCGCGGCGATCGGCATCCCCTTCTCGTTGAACGACGTGTTCAGCAGGGCCGACAGCCCCTTGCGGCGGCCGAAGGCCTTCAGCAGGCGGTGGAAGTCCGGGTTGTCGTCCGGGCCACAGACCTGCGGGCGGGTCGTCCCGTCGGCGTGGACCGCGGCGCGCACGAGTCCCCGGACCTCCGGGCGCACGCGGCGCGCGACCTGCATCCAGCGCGCGGCGCGCGGCAGGGGGCCCTCGAGGGCGCGCGCGGCCTCGTCCTCGGCGACCGCGAACGCGTACGGGCGGAAGGCGGCCCGGCGCTTGACGACCGCGCTCAGGCGGCGCGCGGCGGCGACGTCGCCGGGATCGCAGAGGATCGAGCGGTTGCCGAGCGCGCGCGGGCCGTTCTCGAAGCGGCCCTGGACCCAGGCGACGAGCTTCCCGGCGGCCAGGCGCTCCGCGGCGGCCTCGGCCGCCGCCCCGTCGTCGGCCAGGCGCGCGACCTTGACCTTGCGCGCGGGCGTCGAGGCTCCGGCCGAGCGGTAGCGCTGCCAGCGCCGCGGCTCGAGGTGCGCGAGCATCGCGACGGACGGGCCCTCGTCGTAGGACGCGCCGAGATAGGGCCCGAAGCCGGCGGCGCGGCCGCGCCGCCCGGAGGCGGCCAGATCCGCGTAGAGCGCGGCGCCCATCGCGCCGCCGCCGTCGCCGGGGTCCGGCGGCACGTAGAGGTCCTCGAAGAGGCCGGAGTCGGCCAAGCGGCCGTTGGCGACGCAGTTCAGCGAGACGCCGCCGGCCAGGCACAGCCGCTTGCGGCCGGTGCGCCGGCGCGCGGCCTCGGCCAGGGCCAGCACGCGCTCCTCGAGCACGAGCTGGACGCTGGCCGCGACGTCGGCCCAGCGGCGCTCGTCCTCGGAGGGGGACGGGGCCGCGTCGGAGAGCGTGTCGAAGGGGATCGGGGCCTTGTACGGCCGCGGCGCGCCGAAGGTCCGCACGAAGAGGTCGGTGACCGGGATGTCGTCGCGGCCGCTCAGGTCGAAGTAGTCGGGATCGACCGTGAACGTCCCCTCGGGTCCCGCGCGCACGATCCGACGGACCGCGTCGGCGTAGAGGGGCCGGCCGTAGGCGGCCAGCGCCATCGTGCTGCACTCCGCGTCGTTGACCTCGAAGCCGAGGAAGGCCGTGAACGCGGAGTAGACGAGGCCCAGCGAGTGCGGGAACGGCACCAGGCCGACCGGCTCGATCACCGCGCGCCCGTCGGCCCCGGAGCGCGCGTCGAAGACGCCGGTCGACGTCCACTCGCCGACCGCGTCGACGGTCAGGACCAGCGCGTCCTCGAACGGCGAGGTCAAAAACGCGTGCGCGGCGTGGCTCAGGTGGTGGGGGACGGTCGCGATCTTCGCCGGGGGCACGCCGAGCTTCGAGCTCAGCGTCTCGCGCACCCAGAGCCCGGACGAGACCGCCTCGCTCATCGAGCGCACGAAGGTCGGCAGAGAGCGCGGCCAGCGCGCCAAGGTCGCCGCCAGCGAGCGCGCGAACTTGACCTCGGGCTCCTCGTGGTAGGCGACGAGATCGAGGTCCTCGGCGCGCAGGCCGGCCTGCGCGAGGCAGAAGCGGGCGGCGCGCTCCGGAAAGCTCGGGTCGTGCTTCTGCCGCGTGAAGCGCTCCTCGGCCGCCGCGGCGACCGGCACGCCGTCGACGACGAGCGCCGCGGAGGCGTCGTGGTAGTGCGACGAGAGCCCGAGGACCTTCACCGCGCCCCGGCCCGGGCCCACTGCTCGCGCAGGATCTCGAGCTGGCGCTCCGGGGGCATCTCGAGGCGGCGGCGCGAGGCCCCGCGCAGGGGGGCGGCGAGGACGTAGAGGACGGACAGGAGCGCGCCCAGCGGGACCTGCCCGACGCCGCGCATCGCCTTCAGATAGGCGCGCCAGCCGCGGAGCAGGCGCGCCTTCCAGAGGACCCGGGAGAGGCTGCGCCCGGCCGCGAACGGCTCGAGCATGCGGCGCGAGTCGGCGACGTGGTGATGCTCGTCGGCGCGGGCGAGCGCGAAGGCCCGCGCGATCGGGGCCTTCAGCGGCGCCGTCGCGTAGGCCTGGAAGTCGAGGTCGACCGCGGCCTCGCCGACGTGGACGTAGGCGATCAGGTCGAGCAGGGCCGAAGGGCCGGGGTTCTCGCCGACCAGCGCGTCGCGCGTGACGATCGGCGTGGGGACCGGCGCCGAGGAGAGCTCGCGGCAGGCGCCCTCGAAGAGGTCCGCGTGGTGGAACTCCTCGAGCACCTGCTGGAAGAGCTGGGCGCGCGCGGCGGGCTCGGCGACGAGGTCGAGGGCGTCGAGGATCTGGCAGCCGCTGTCCTTCTCGATGATCCCGTACTCGCGCATCGCGGCCGCCTCGCGGCGGGGCGAGAGCTTCCAGATGAGGGGGGTCACGCGGCGGGCGAGCCAGCGCCGGAGCATGGTTCATAGTATAAATGAAGCGGCGCGGGAGCGCCAGCGCGGGGCGTCTGGACGGGGGCGCCCGGCGCGCGTATAATGCGCGGGCATGAGAGCCCTCGGCGTCGCCGCCGCGCTGACCTCCGCCGCGTCGTGGGCCCTGACGGCCGTCCTCTGGCGGCGCCTCGGCGACGAGATCTCCCCGTACGCGATGAACCTCGCCAAGGGACTCATCGGCGGCGCCTACCTCGCGCTCGCGCTGGTCCTGGTCGGCGCGGGCCGAGTCGACGCGCGCGCCTGCCTCGCGCTGGCCCTGAGCGGCGTCTTCGGGATCGCGCTCGGCGACACCTGGTACTTCAAGTGCCTGGTCAGCCTGGGCCCGCGCCTGGCCACGCTGATCGGCGCGCTGGGGCCGGTCGCGACCGCCGTGCTGGCCGCGCTCCTCCTCGGCGAGCGTCCCTCGCCCGTCGCCTGGCTCGGCGTCGCGGCGGCCTCGGCCGGGGCGGCCTGGGTCGTCCTCGACGGCCTGCCGCGCGCCGGCGCGCCCGC
>JAGWRY010000186.1 GCA_028869495.1 Elusimicrobiota bacterium
AGACCTCGAAGGCCTTCGCGAAGGACTTCATGGCGCGCCACGGGATCCCGACCGCGCGCGCCCGCGCCTGCGCGTCCGCCGGCGAGGCCAAGGAGGCCGCGCGCGGCTTCGGCGGGAGGTGCGCGGTCAAGGCGGACGGGCTCGCCGCGGGCAAGGGCGTGATCGTCTGCGGCGGGATCGCGGAGGCCGAGAAGGCGGTCGACGAGCTCGCGGCGACGGCCGCGGGGAAGACCCTGGTCGTCGAGGAGCGCCTCGAAGGCCCCGAGGTCACCGTGATGGCGCTCGTCTCCGGCGCGTCCCGCGCCCTGCTGCCCCCGAGCCGCGACCACAAGCGCCTGCTCGACGGGGACGCGGGCCCCAACACCGGCGGGATGGGCGCTCTCGCCCCCGTCCCGCTGGACGCGAAGACCCTGGGCCGGATCGAGACCGAGATCCTGGACCGCACGCTGGCCGGCCTCGCGAAGGACGGCCTCGACTACCGCGGCGCGCTCTACGCCGGGATCATGCTGACCGCGGACGGGCCGAAGCTGCTCGAGTACAACGCGCGCTTCGGCGACCCGGAGACGCAGGCCGTCCTGCCGCTCCTCGACGCCGACCTGGTCGCGCTCGCCGCCGCCTGCGCGCGGGGGCGGGGCCCGTCCGGCGTCCTCCCCGCCCTCCCCGGGGCCGCCGTCGCGGTCGTGCTGGCCAGCCCCGGCTACCCGGAGAAGCCCCGCCTCGGCGAGGCGCTGGACCTCTCCGCCGCCGCCGGACTGCCCGGCGTCCTCCTCTTCCACGCCGGCACCCAGAAGGCCGGCGCGGCGTGGACCGCCTCGGGCGGCCGGGTGCTGAGCGTCGTCGGGCGCGGGCCGGACCCGGCCGCCGCGCGCGAGCGCGCCTACGCGGCCGTCGCGAAGCTGAAGCTCGGCGGCCTGCGCTGGCGCCGCGACATCGCCGCCGTCCACGGGAGGAGCCCCGCGTGAAGAAACGAAGGTCCGCACGCCCGCTCGTCGGGATCATCATGGGCTCGAAGTCGGACTGGGCGACGATGAAGGCCGCCGCCGAGGTCCTCGACCTCTACGGCGTCCCCTACGAGGCGCAGGTCGTCTCCGCGCACCGGACGCCCGACAGGCTGATGGAGTACGCCGCCTCGGCCGAGGCCCGCGGCGTGCGCGTGATCGTCGCCGGCGCCGGCGGCGCCGCGCACCTGCCCGGCATGACCGCGGCCAAGACCTGCCTGCCGGTCCTGGGCGTGCCCGTCGCCTCGAAGGCGCTCAAGGGCCTGGATTCCCTGCTCTCCATCGCGCAGATGCCGCGCGGCGTCGCCGTCGGGACCCTCGCGATCGGCGAGGCCGGCGCGGCCAACGCCGGGCACCTGGCCGCCCAGATCCTGGCCCTGTCGGACCCCGCGCTCGCGCGCCGCGTGCGGACCTTCCGCGCCGCGCAGACCGCGAAGGTGCTCGCGGACCGGCTGTGACGCGGACGCTGGGAGTCTTCGGCGGCGGCCAGCTGGGCGCGCTGACCGCCGAGGCCGCGAAGGGACTGGGCTGGCGCACGGCGGCCCTGGACCCCGACCCGAGCGCGCCGGCGCTGAAGCTCGTCGACGTCCCGATCGCCGGGAAGCTCGACGACCTGTCCGCCGCGCGCAGGCTCGCCGAGGCGAGCGACGTCCTCACGCTCGAGTGGGAGCTGATCCCGCTGCCGACGCTGGAAGAGGCCGCGCGGCTCAAGCCGCTGTTCCCCGCTCCGTCCGTGCTGGCGAACATCCAGGACCGGCTCGTCCAGCGGCGCTTCCTCGAGAAGAACGGCTTCCCGCAGACCGAGTTCGGTCCGGCCGAAGCGGCGGCGGACGTCCCGCGCTATCCGGCCATTCTCAAGCGGCGCACGCACGGTTACGACGGCAAGGGGCAGTTCCGGGCCGACGGCGCGGCCTCGGCCGAGGCGTCGGGCGTCCTCGCCGCGCCGTGCGTTTGGGAAAAGATCGTCCCGTTCGAGAAGGAGATCTCGGTGATCCTCGCGCGCGGCCGCGACGGCGCCGTCGCGGTCTTCCCCGTCGCCGAGAACCTGCACCGCGCCGGCATCCTGCACGCGACGCGCGCCCCGGCCGAAATCGACCCGTCCGTCGCGGAGACCGCCGTCGCGCTCGCGAAGAGGATCGCCGAGGCGCTGGGCCACGTCGGCGTCCTGGCCGTCGAGATGTTCCTGCGGGCGGACGGGAGCCTGCTCGTCAACGAGATCGCGCCGCGCGTCCACAACAGCGGCCACTACACCCTGGGCGGCTGCGCGGTCTCGCAGTTCGAAGCGCACGTCCGCGCCGTCTGCGGCCTGCCGCTGCCGCCGCTCGCGCCGAAGGGCCCCGCGGTCATGGTCAATCTCCTCGGCGACCTTTGGACGGGCGGCGAGCCGGACTGGCGCGCGCTGGACGGCGTTCCCGGCCTGGCCCTGCACCTCTACGGGAAGGCCTCGGCCCGCCCCGGGCGCAAGATGGGCCACTACACGGTCGTCGGCGCCGCCGCCGCGGAGGAGTGGCGCCGCGCCGACGAGCGCCTGTCCGCGCTGGCCGCTAGCGCGCGACCCCGGCCGGCGGCTCCGAATCCTCGGCGCGCTTGACCGTCTCGAGCCGCACGAAGGCGCGGTCGAGGGCCTTCAGCACGTCGGCGCGCCCGCCGCGGCCGGCGATCGGCTCGGAGACCGTGCGCAGGGTCCCGATCAGCGGGATGCGCCCCGGGGGCACCAGGCCGCGTCGCGCGGCCTCCCCGCGCAGGCGCGCGACCTCCGCCTCGGGCAGGATGCGCCCCGCCGCGAACTGCTTGGCGACCTCGCGCCGCACGGCCTCGGCGACGGCCGACGCGTCGCGCCCGACGAGCAGGAACTCCTTCGACGCGACGCGGACCGGCTCCTGGACGTCGAGCCCGCGCCGGCGCGCCCGCGCGATCGCCTGGCGCAGGACGCCCCCGAGGCGGCTCAGGTACCGGTCGCCCGCCTCGTGGCCGAGCAGGTCGTTGATCTGCTTGAGGTTGCGCGCGGAGAGCAGCGTCGCCTCTCCGCCGCGCGCGTACTCGCGGTCCCAGTCGCGCGCCTTCAGCGGGACGTAGTCGTAGGTGCGGGTCAGCGTCAGCGGATCGCGGAAGGACGACTCGCGGAACAAGCGGCGCTCGCGCTCGGTCAGGCGGCTCTCGAGGCGCTCGACCTCGGCCGTCGTGTCGCGCGGGGCGGGCGCGGGCAGGGGCGCCGGCGCGGCGTCGGCCGGCGGCGTCCACTCGCGCGCGGTCCCGCCCTCGACGACCCGGATCGTGCCCCGGCCGCCCGCGTCCTTCGCCGCGTTCAGGGCCTCGTCGGCGGACTTCAGCGCGGCCAGCGGGGCGAGGCCGTCCGCCGGAGCGACGCCGTACGTGAAGTCGCCGACCGGCTGGCCCGAGCGGCCGAGGCGCTCGAGCGCGGCGTCGATCGCGCGCCGCTCCGGGCCGCCCTCGGCCATGCCGGCCGCGTCGAGCGCGCGGCCGGGCGCGACG
>JAGWRY010000187.1 GCA_028869495.1 Elusimicrobiota bacterium
CGACGACGCGATCGTCGTCACCGACGCCGACGAGCGGATCGTCTTCTGGAACCGCGCGGCGACGCGCCTGTACGGCTACGAGCGCGCGGAGGTCGTCGGCCGCCTCCTGCCCGAGACGCTGAGCCCGCTGTGGCTCGACGCGCAGACGCGCCGCCTCGCCTGGCGCGCGGTCGCCGCCAGCGGGGTCTGGCTCGGCGAGGCGGTGCACGCGCGGCGCGACGGCTCGCCGGCGCGCGTCGTGCTCGAGCTGTCGTCGGTCCGCGACGAGCGCGGCTTGGCCTCGGGCCTCCTGCTGATCGCGCGCCCGAGCGCCGCGCCGGCGGCGGGGGGCGCGCCCGCGCCCCGCGACCCGCGCGACGCGCGCGAGTTCCTCGAACGGATCCTGAACGCGGTCGCCGACCCGATCTTCGTCAAGGACCGCGAGCATCGCCTCGTGCTGGTCAACGAGGCGTTCTGCGCGCTGATCGGACGCCCGCGCGAGAGCCTGCTCGGACGCGCGGACGCCGACTTCATGCCCGCCGCGCAGGCCGAGATCTTCGCGCGCCAGGACGACGCGGTCTTCGACACCGGGCGCGAGAACGTCAACGAGGAGCTCGTCACCGACGCGGCCGGGATGACGCACGCGGTCGTCACGAAGAAGACGCTGTGGCGCGACGCGCAGGGGACGCCCTACCTCGTCGGCGTGATCCGCGACGTCAGCGAACTGGTCAAGGCCGTCGACGACCTGAAGCGCAGCGAGGAGCGCCTGCGCCACGCGCAGAGGCTGGAGGCGGTCGGGCGCCTGGCCGGCGCGGTCGCGCACGACTTCAACAACGTGCTGACGGCCGTCGTCGGCGGGGCCGGACTGCTCCTCGAGAGCCTGCCGCCCGGCCACCCGGCCCGCGAGGAGGCCGAGGAGATCCGCCGCGCCGGAGAGCGCGCGACGACGCTCGCGCGCCAGCTGCTGTCCTTCACGCGCCGCGAGAAGGGCCTGCCGCGGGCGATCGACCTGCGCGAGGTCTGCGGCGGGATGCGCCGGATGCTCCAGCGTCTGCTGCCGGCCGACATCGAGCTCGGCATGCTGATCCCGGACCGGCTCGGAGCGGTGCGCGCCGACCCCGGCCAGGCCGAGCAGATCCTGCTGAACCTGGTCGTCAACGCCGGCGACGCGATGGAGGGCGGCGGGCGCGTCGAGGTCTCGCTCGACGACGTCGCGTCGGGGCCCGGCTTCGAGGGGCCGGGCGTGCGCCTGACGGTCTGCGACGAGGGCGCCGGGATGGAGGAGTCGGTGCGCGCGCGCGCCTTCGACCCGTTCTTCACGACGAAGGCGCACGGGACGGGCCTGGGCCTGGCGACGGTGCGCGACCTCGCGCGCCAGGCCGGCGGCGAGGTCGAGGTCGACAGCGCGCCGGGGCGCGGCACGACGATCCGCGTCTACTGGCCGCGCGCGGAGGGCGCACCCGAGCCCGCGGCGAAGACGCCGCCCCCGGCGACCCGCCGCGCGCCGCGGCGCGCGAATGTGCTCGTCGTCGAGGACGACGACGCGGTGCGCCGCTTCGCGGTCCATAGCCTCGAGCGCGCCGGCTACGACGTGCTGACCGCGGCCGACGGCGGCGAGGCGGTGCGCGTCAGCGACGCGCACGAGGGGCTCTTCGACGTCGTCGTGATGGACCTGGTCCTGCCGCGCGGGCGCGGGGTCGAGGTCGCGCGCCTCCTGCGCCGCGGCCAGCCGACCGCGCGCGTGCTCTACACGTCCGGCTACGCGACGGACGTCTCGTCCCTGCCGGCCGGGACGGGCGAGGAGAGCGCGCCGTTCCTGCCCAAGCCCTTCACCTCGGCCGCCCTCTCCGCGGCCGTCTCGAGCCTGGTCTAGCGCGCGGCGGCGCGGCGCAGGCGGTCCATGACGGCGCGGCCGACGCCGCGGTCCGGGACGGTCTCCACGTACAGGGTCCGCACGCCCGCGGCCTCGGCCTCGCGCAGGGAGGAGAACAGCGCGCGCGCGTAGGCTGACACATCTCCCGGCACGCGCCGAACGAAGCTCGGGCGCTTGCCGGAGAACGGCGCGCGATGGACGAGGCCGGCGCGAGGGGTCTTGACCCGGCCGAGCGCGCCGTTGCGCACCAAGGCCGGCGGAACGAGCACGACCCGGCAGGTCGGGGCATAGTGGCGATGTTTCGTCCCCGGCGCGGCCGGCGCCGACCGTCCCGGCGCTTCGACGGGGGCGCCCGCGGCGCGCGCGATGCGCTCCGGGGAGATCGTGCCCGGGCGCAGCAGGACCGGGCGGCGCCCGCGCGCGTCCACGATGGCCGACTCGAGCCCCCGCCGGCAGGGGCCTCCGTCCAGGATCAGCGGGATCCGGCCGCCCAGGTCGCGCCGGACGTGGGCGGCGGCCGTCGGGCTCGGGCGGCCCGAGCGGTTGGCCGAGGGGGCGGCGATCGGCTCGCCGAGGGCGCGCAGGAGGGCGCGCGCGGCCGGGTGGGACGGACAGCGCACCGCGACGGTGGAGCGGCCGCCGGTGACGGCGGCGGGCACGCGCGCGGTCTTCTCCAGGACCAGCGTCAGCGGGCCGGGCCAGAAGGCGGCGATCAGGCGCCGGGCCAGCGGCGTGACGCGCCGGACGACGCGGGGCAGGTCTCCGGAGGAGGCCACGTGGACGATCAGCGGGTTGTCGGAAGGGCGGCCCTTGGCGCGGTAGACGCGGCGGGCGGCGGCGGGGTCGAAGGCGCGGGCCCCCAGGCCGTAGACGGTCTCGGTCGGGAAGGCGACGAGGGCCCCCGCGCGCAGGAGCGCGGCGGCCTCGGCCACGGCCTCGGGACCGGCTCGGAGCAGGCGGGTGCGCACGGGCGACATCTTACCACCGGACCTCCGGGGACGGTCAAGGGCGAACGGTCGGGCGACGGGCCTCGAAAACGCCCGCGCCGGCGCGGTCGAGCACGCTCGCCAGCCGCCGGGGCGCCAGCCCCAGCCCGATGAGGAGCGCGGCGGCGGCCGCGAAGCCGAGGCGTTCGGCCGGACGCAGGCGGAGATGGACGCCGGAGTCGCGCCGCCCGCAGAAGAGGGAGAAATACATGCGGATGGCCGCCAGCCCGCTGAGCGCCGTCGCCGCGACGGCGAAGAGCCCGAGGACGGGAAAGGAGTCGATCGCGCCGCGGGCGAGCATCTCGCCGCCGACGAATCCCAGCGTCCCGGGGAAGTTCGCGATCGCGAGGCTCATGACCAGGACGCTGACCGCCAGAAGGGGCATCCTCTCGTAGCCGCCGTGCCAGACGTCGAGGCGCAGGCGGCCGCGGCGCGCTTCGAGGGCGAGGACGGCACGGGAGAGCCCCGCGACGGCGATCCCGGAGCAGACCCAGAGGATCAGCGCGCCCGTCAGCGCGCCCCGGCTGGGAAGCTCGAGCCCGGCGATGACGAGCGCGGATTGGCTGACGAACAGGTAGCCGCAGGCGCGCCGCGCGTCGGCCTGGTAGAGGGCCATCAGGGCGCCGTAGGCCGCCGTCAGCAGGCCCAGGCCGGCGACCCCCGCGAGCAGGGCGGGGCTTGCGCGGGGGACGGCCAGGACGATCGCCGCGTACGTCCCCAACTGCGGGGCGTTGAAGCTCGCCGCGGACTCGAGACGGCCGCGCTCGAAGACCTCGGGGATCCAGGCGTGGAAGGGAAAGATCCCCTTGCGGATCAGGACGGCCGCGAAGATCAATCCGAGGCCCAACTGCTCCGGCGCGCCGCCGCGCGCGCGCGCCCACGCCGCCAGACCCGCTCCGGCCGCGAGCAGGACGGTCGAGACGCCGAGGTGGGAGGCGGCGACGCGCCGCGCCGCCCGGTCGCGCGGCGCGGAGTGACCGGCCGCCAGGAGCGCCGCGGTGGCGGCCCAGA
>JAGWRY010000188.1 GCA_028869495.1 Elusimicrobiota bacterium
CAGGCCCGCGCCCTGGCCCGCCGCGCCGACGCCGTCGTCGTCGGCAGCGCCTTGGTGCGCGCCGCCGCTGTCGGCGGCCCCGCGCGCGCGGCCAAGCTCGCCAAGCGACTTTCCGCAGCCCTGGAGATCTAATGCTGATCCTGATGTCGTCGGAGCACACGAAGAAACAGCTCTCGGACGTGCTGGCGCGCATCCGCAAACTGCGCCTGAAGCCGCACGTCATCCCGGGGCGCCAAAGCGTCGCCATCGGCATCACCGGCAATCGCGGCGCCCTCGACCCCCATCTCTTCGACGTGATGCCGGGCGTCATGGAGGCCGTGCGCGTCACCCGGCCCTACAAGCTGGCCGGCCGGGATTTCAAGCACGGCGACACTTCTTTCAACGTCGGCCCCTACCGCGTCGGCGGGCCCGGCCTGGTCGTCATCGCCGGCCCCTGCGCCGTCGAGAGCGAGGAGCAGTTGATCCGCATCGCCCGCGCCGTCAAGAAGGCCGGCTCCCACCTGCTTCGCGGCGGCGCCTTCAAGCCGCGCACCTCGCCCTACGCCTTCCAGGGCCTGGGCAAGAAGGGCCTGAAGCTCCTGGCCGCGGCTCGGAAGGAAACCGGCATGCCCATCGTCACCGAGGTCCTCGACCAGCGCTCGCTCGACGCCGTCGCCGACGTCGCCGACGTCCTGCAGGTCGGCGCGCGCAACATGCAGAACTTCGCCCTGCTCAAGGACCTGGGGAAATTGAGGAAGCCCGTCATGCTCAAGCGCGGCCTCTCGGCCACCTTGGACGAGTGGCTGATGTCGGCCGAGTACCTGCTCAGCGAGGGCAACGCCCAGCTCTTCCTGTGCGAGCGCGGCATCCGCGCCTTCTCCGACCACGCGAGGAACACCCTGGACTTGAACGTCGTCCCCGCGGTCAAGGAGCTCAGCCACCTGCCCATCTTCGTCGACCCCAGCCACGCCACCGGCGTGCGCTCGCGCGTCGCCCCGATGGCCCGCGCCGCCGTCGCCGCCGGCGCCCACGGCCTGATGATCGAGGTCCACGACCGGCCGGACCAGGCCCTCTGCGACGGCCCGCAGGCGCTGTCCCCCGAGGACTTCTCGTCCCTGATGCGCGACCTGTCCGCCATCGCCGGCGCGCTGGGCCGCGGCCTCGCCGAGCCGGTCTTCAGGGGCCGCGGATGAGCGAGCGCCGGGTCTCCGGCGGCGGGCGGCTCTCCGGCGAGGTCCGCGTCCCCGGCGACAAGTCCGTCTCCCACCGCGCGCTGATCTTCGGCGCGTTGGCCGAGGGGACCACCCAGATCGAGGGCCTGTCTCCCGGCGCCGACGTCGCCTCGACCGCGTCCGTCCTGCGTGCCCTCGGCGTCGAGATTTCGGGCGCGGGCGGGAGCCGGTCGGTCCGGGGCCGCGGCCTGGGCGGGCTCTCCGCGCCGAAGACGGAGCTCGACGCGGGCAACTCCGGCACGACCATGCGCCTGATGGCCGGCGTGCTCGCCGCGCATCCCTTCGCCTCGCGCCTGACCGGCGACGCCTCCCTGCGCCGGCGGCCGATGGAGCGCGTCGCCGCGCCCCTGCGCGCGATGGGCGCCAAGATCGAGCTGGCGCCGGGCGGGACCGCGCCGATCGCGATCGCGGGCGGCGCCCTGCGCGGCGTCGAATGGACGCCCGAGGCGGCCAGCGCCCAGGTCAAATCCTCGATCCTGCTCGCGGGACTGCACGCGGCGGGCCGGACGACCGTCGTCGAGAAGATCCCGACGCGCGACCACACCGAGCGCCTGCTCGCCCTCTTCGGCGCGGAGGTCGAGGCGCGGGGCGGCGCGGTCTCCGTCTCGGGCGGCGGCCGATTGCGCGCGGCCCGCGTCGGAGTGCCCGGCGATCCGTCTTCGGCCGCTTTCTGGGCGGTCGCGGCGTCGCTCCTGCCCGACAGCGAGCTGGCCGTCCGCGGCGTCTGCGCCAACCCGCGCCGCGTCGGCTTCCTGAACGTCCTCGCGCGCATGGGGGCCGACTTGAAGCGCGTCCCGGCGCCGGACCAGGCCGGCGAGCCCGTCGAGGACTGGACGATCCGCGCGGCGCCCCTGTCGGGCGTCGCGGTGCGCCCCGACGAGGTCCCGGGCCTGGTCGACGAGGTCCCGATCCTGGCGCTGGCCGCCTCCCGCGCCCGCGGCGAGAGCGTCTTCCGCGGCCTCGGCGAACTGCGCCATAAAGAGAGCGACCGGCTGGCCGGGACCGCGGCCCTGCTGACCGCCTTCGGCGCGAAAGCCGCCGTCTCCGGCGACGACCTGATCGTCTCGGGCGGCGCGTCCCTGCGCGGCGCCGCGTTCGAGCCGCGCGACGACCACCGCCTGGCGATGACCGCCTTCGTCGCGGGGCTGGCGGCCGAGGGCGAGACGCGCGTGTCGGGCGCCGAGTGCGCCGAGATCTCGTATCCGGATTTCTACGACGACCTTCTGGAGCGTCTGTCGTGAAGCTCGGGCTCTTCGGCGGACGAATAGCGCATTCGCGCTCTCCGAAGATATTCTTGCGTTTATCGCATCGCCTGGGTCGAAAGATCGATTATCGAGCCGTTGCGGTGAGGCCGGGGCAATTGGCCGAGGCCGTCGCGCAGGCGCGGGAGGCGGGCTGGCGCGGAGCGAACGTCACCGTCCCTTTGAAGGAAGAGGCTTACGCGCTCTGTGAAAAATTGACCCCGGCGGCGCGCGCGGTCGGGGCGGTCAACGTCCTGCGCTTCGACGAGGATCTCGTCGGCCACAACACGGACGGCGAGGGACTGCGCGACGCCTTGAAGCGCGCGGGGATCCGCGCGCGGGGCAAGCGGGCGCTCGTCTTCGGCGCCGGGGGCGCGGCGCGGGCGGCGGGCTGGGCTTTGGGGAAAAACGGAGCGCGGAGCGTGCGGTTCAGCGCGCGGACGGCCGCGCGAGCCCAAAAGGCGGCGAAGGATTTGGGCAGGCTGTTCCCGAGGACCAAATTCACCGCCGGCGCTTGCGCGCCGGCGGAGATCTGGATCAATGCGACGCCTCTGGGAATGAAAGGCTATCCGGACTCGTCTCCGGCGCCGAAGCGGATGACGCCGCCTGCGGCGGCGATGGATCTGGTCTACGGACGGCGGACGGCGTTTCAACGGAGCACGGCGGCGTCGGACGGCTCTGCCATGCTGGCGTTCCAAGCCTTGCGCGCCTTCGAGTTTTGGGACAAATCGCTCGGCGCTTCGCGCCGAGCGGACCTGGCCGAAGATTTGATAGAGGTGATTGCATGAGCCTTCGCTTCCTGACCGCCGGCGAGTCGCACGGCCGGGCCCTGGTCGGCATCCTGGAGGGACTGCCGGCGGGGCTGGCCCTGACGGCCGAGGACATCCAGCGCGACCTGCTGCGGCGCAAGAAGGGGCACGGGCGGGGCAACCGGCAGAAGATCGAGGGCGACAAGGTCGAGCTCCTGGCGGGGGTTCGGCGCGGGCGGACTTTGGGCTCGCCGCTGGCCCTGCTGATCGAGAACCTCGACTTCAAGAACTGGCGCGACGTCATGGGCGCCGAGCCCAGCGACGCGCCGTCGCCGCGGCGCGTCGACGTGCCGCGGCCCGGCCACGCCGACCTGGTCGGCCGCCTCAAGTACGGCTTCGACGACATGCGCAACGTCTTGGAGCGCGCTTCGGCGCGCGAGACCGCGATGCGCGTGGCGCTGGGCGCGGCCGCGCGGCGCCTGCTCGACGAGTGCGGCGTCGCCGTCGCCAGCCGCGTCGTCGCGATCGGCGGCGTCGAGGACCCGGAGCCGCTCGCCGTCGCCGTCGCCGAGCTCAACGCCCGCGTCGACCGCGACCCCGTCCGCTGCGCGGGGGCCGAGGCCTCGGCGCGCATGGTCGCGCGCGTCGACGAGGCCAAGCGCGCGGGCGACACCTTGGGCGGCGTCTTCGAGGTGCTCGTCGACGGCCTGCCGCCGGGGCTGGGCTCCTACGCGCAGTGGGACCGGCGCCTGGAGGCGCCGCTGTCGGCCGCGCTGATGAGCCTGAACGCGGTCAAGGGCGTCGAGGTGGGGCTGGGCTTCACCGCCGCGCGCCTGCCCGGCTCCGGCGCGCACGACGCCTACGAGCCGCGCGGGCGGCGCGTCGTCTACCGCTCGAACCGCTCCGGCGGGCTCGACGGCGGGATGTCGACGGGCCAGACCTTGGTCCTGCGCGCGGCGATGAAGCCGCTGGCGACCTTGATGAAGCCGCTCGACTCGGTGGACCTGCGCACGATGAAGCCCGCGAAGGCCCACGTCGAGCGTTCGGACGCCTGCGCCGTCCCGGCCGCGGCCGTGATCGGCGAGTCGCTGGTCGCGCTGGTGCTGGCGAACGCCCTCCTGGAAAAATTCGGCGGCGACTCGATGGGCGAGCTCCTGCCGCGGGTGCGCGCGTGGCGGCGCTGAACGTGTACCTGACCGGCTTCATGGGGACGGGGAAATCCGCGGTCGGGCGGGCGCTGGCGCGGCGCCTGCGGCGGCCGTTCTCGGACCTCGACGCCGAGGTCGAGCGCGCGGCGCGCGCCCCGGTCGCGGAGATCTTCGCGCGGCGCGGCGAGACGCATTTCCGGCGCCTCGAGCGCGCGGCGCTGAGCCGGGCCGCGCGGCGGCGCGGCGCGGTGGTCGCTCTGGGCGGCGGCGCCCTGCTCGAC
>JAGWRY010000189.1 GCA_028869495.1 Elusimicrobiota bacterium
ATGCTGACGACGCTGTCGACGCTGATCGAGTCCGGCGTCAGCATCCTGAACGCGATCACGGTCCTCGAGGGCGTGTTCGCCAACAACATCATCTTCAAGCGCGTGCTCGCCGCGGTCAAGAACGACGTCGCCAGCGGCAAGTCGATCTCGCAGTCGTTCAAGAAGACCGGGGCCCTGCCGAATCTCGTCACCGAGATGATGTTCATGGGCGAGGAGTCGGGCAAGCTCCCGGACATGCTGGTCACGCTGTCCGGCTTCTACAAGGAGCAGATCGACCAGTTCACGCGCCGGTTCAACGCCGTCATCGAGCCGCTGATGGTCGTCGGCATCGGCGCGATCGTCGGCGTGATCGTGCTCGCGGTCTTCATGCCGATCTTCAAGCTGTCGACGATGGGGGGACATTGAGATGAGACCGCGCGGCGAGAAGGGCTTCACCCTGATCGAGCTGATCGTCGTCTGCATGATCATCGCGACGCTCGCCGCGTTCGCGGTCCCCCAGTACCTGCGCACGACCGAGACGAACCGCTTCGACGACGCCGTCGCGACCGTCAACCAGATCGGCACGACGAACAAGATGTTCGCGCTCGACCACGGCGGCGTCTACGTCAACGGGACCTTGAACACCTCCGGCTGCGGCTGCACGGCGACGACCTGCCAGGGCTACAGCGTCCCCACGTCGGGCACCTTCGGGACGGCCTGCGCCCTCGTCTGCTGCAACTATCTTTCGGACCAGAGCTGGAACACCAAGTCCTACGTCTTCCACGTCTGCGACCCGGCTTCGGGCAGCGGCGGCACGGGCTGCGGCACCGCCTGCTCGGGCAGCACGCAGATCGTCGCGTCCGCCGTCCGCGCCGGCGGCACGCCGACGGCCTTCAGCCCCTACTCGACGTGGCAGATCAACATGAACGAGGCCGGAACCATCTGTGCGACAGGAACGAGCGCCCCGACGCCGACGTATTGAGGCCGCCTCCGGCCGGGCCGGCTACACGCTGGTCGAGGTCCTGCTGGCGACCTTGATCGCCTGCGTGATGGTCACGACCGTGTTCAGCGTCAGCCTCACCACGCGCCGAGACCTCTCGCACAACGACCGCCGCCTGGTGGCCAACCAGATCGCGCGCACCGTGACCGCGCGCCTGGCCAACTACGTCTCCGCCTGTTGCAACGGCTCGGGCTGCGACGGGACCGGCGGCTCGCCGACCTGCACTCTGCCGGGCCCGAACGCCGCCAACACGACCAACCGCTGGTCCTTCACCGACACCGCCCACCAGATCTACGACAGCTGCGGCGGCAGCGCCGGCACCAGCGGCAACTGCTACGCGCTGCAGAGCGGCATCGAGCACTACATCACCGGCACCGGGATCATCCCCGACTATTTCGGGAAGGCGCCGTACAAAGCGTACGTCCTGTACAGCCTCAACTACTTCAGCGCCGGCGCGGCGCCGAGCTTCTCGCAGAGCGTCAGCGTCCACTGGGCCGAGCCCAACGACCAATGACAAGAGCCCGGAGCGGCTTCACGCTGATCGAGCTGATCGTCGCCCTCGGCCTCTCGTCGGCGGTGCTGATCGCGATCTACGCCCTGCTGGCGTCGATGGTCAAGTTCCAAGTCGAGGGCGCGCGCCAGGGCACGATCGAGAGCTGGTCGATCGCCGGCGTGACCACGATGGACCAGGAGATCGAGACGGCCAACGCCCTCGTCTATCCGTCCGTCGACGGCGCCTCGGCGGACTCGATCATGGTCTGCCAGAACTGGTCCTACGAGAGCGGCGGCGCGACGACGGGCGCGGCGATGAACCCGAGCGCCAACACCTACACGATCGCGTACTGCTACGACAGCGCGAACAAGCGCCTGATGAAGTCGCGCGCCGCCAGCGGCTACGGCGAGATGACCGGCTGCCCCGCGAAGGGGACGGCGCCGGCGGCGTGCACGACCGGCAACGCCTACAACTACACGGTGATCGCCACCAACGTCAACCGCCTGAACGGCGCCAACATCTTCACCCGCGACGACGCGATCAACGGGGCCTGGGTCCAGTACGTGGTCGGCGACACGGCCACCGGCAGCCTGGCTCCCGGCGCGGGCAATCCGCAGATGGTCAACGCGAAGTACATGACCTTCGACTTCCGCATCCCGATGACGCGTCCTTACGCGAACAGCTTCGACTGATGCTCCGACTGAACCGGCGCGGCGACGTCCTCCTTCACGTGGTGGTGACCGGCGCGATCGTCGCGCTGATCAGCGCTCTCGTGCTGCGCATGGCCATGATGCGCTACGGCGTGACCGCGCGCGCGCGCCAGGCGACCACGGACCTGCGCGACGACCAGGGCGTCCTCAACGCGGCCCTGTCGACCTGGGCGGCCAACAGCGGCAACGTCTGCTCGGGCGCTCCCACGGCCACCGGGGTGGCCTGCAACGGCGGCTGCTCGACGAACTCCTGCGGATGCTCCTGCCTCTGCAAGAACGGCACCGTCGAGCTGGACGTCAGCTGTCCGGCGCCGACCGGCTCCTGGCCCGCCTGCGGACAGTGCACGACGAGCATCAAGACGCTCAACAACCTCGGCGGCGCGCCGTTCTAGACGCGTGAAGACGCTGATCGTCACCGCCGACGACTTCGGCGACTCCGCGGCCGTCAACGAGGCGGTCCTGCGCGCCTACCGGCAAGGGCTCCTGCGCTTCGCGAGCCTGATGGTGCGGCGTCCGGCCGCGGCCGAGGCGGCGGCGCTGGCGCGCGCGGAGCCGGGGCTCGGCGTCGGCCTGCACCTGGAGCTCTGCGCCGAGGCGCCGGCGCGGGCGGGACTGCGCTACGCGTTCTCGCCCGCCGCGCGCGCCGGCCTCGAGGGAGAGATCCGCTCGCAGATCGAGGCCCTGCTGGCCCTCGGGATCAGGCCGACGCACGTCGACGGGCACATGAACGTCCACGTGCATCCGGTCGTCTTCCCGGCCCTGTGCCGGCTCGCGCGCGAGTACAAGATCCCGCGCGTGCGCCTTCCGCGCGGCGAACGGGGCCCGAACCTCGCCTACCCGTCTCCCGAGCCGCGCCTGCCGCGCCTGCTGCTGGCCGGGGTCTTCGACGCGCTCGCCGCGGCGCTGGCCGGCTCGGCGCGCGGGCTCGAGGTGCCGACGACCTGGGGACTCCTGCGCTCCGGGCGCATGAGCGAGGATTACGTCGTCTGGCTGCTCGGGCGCCTTCCGGAGGGGACGACCGAGCTCTACTTCCATCCGCACGCGGACCCCGCGACGGCCGTCTCGGACGGCCGCACGACGCCGACGCACCAGTCCTACAGCGAGCTGGAGACTTTGCTCAGCCCCCGGGTGCGCCGCGCGCTCGAGGAGTCGGGCGCGCGTCTGCGCGCGGCCTAGGCCTTCTGCGCGCGGCGCTGGTGCGCCGCGTACAACGACAGCCCGAGCGCGGCCCAGCACAGCTCGCGCACGTGGCGCACGACGCCGACCGTGAAGCCCATCTCGGCCGGCAGGCCGAACGCCGCGAAGATCGCGGCCTTGCCGGCCTCCTGGGTGCCGATCTTGGCCGGGACCCAGAAGGCGAGCGCGTCCACCAAGTTCGACAGGAACTCGATCGACAGCGCCGTCATCGGCGAGACGGGCAGGCGCAGGAAGTGGCAGATCAGCCAGACCTCCGCCGCGCCCCAGGTGTAGCCGAGCATGAAGAAGCCGATCGAGCCGAACAGGCGGAACGGGTGGCGGACCAGGTAGCGCTTGAGCAGCGCGCGCACCGGCGCGCTCGACGCGACGGCCTCCGGGAAGCGGCGCTCGAGCCAGGCCGGCGGCTCCATCAGCAGGAGCGAGACTCCCAGCACGATCCCGAACAGGATCCCGCCGACGCCGAAGGCGCCCAGGGTCGCCTCGCGGGCGTGGAACTCGAAGAGGCGCGCGTGCAGCAGGTAGCCGATGCCGCTGATGATGAAGAAGGCCTGGCCGACCGACTGCGTGACCTTGGCGACCAGCACGCTCGTGATCTTGACCTCCTTCGGGAGGGTGCTGTCGAGCATGCCGGGACGCACGAACTCCCCGCCCATCTGCGCGCTCGGCGTCAGGTAGTTGACCCCGTCGCCGGCGATGCGCACGCGCACGAGGTCCCAGAAGCGCGTGCCCCCGGAGGTCTCCGGCTGGAAGGCCAGCTTCCAGGCCGTCGCGTTGAGCATGTGGTCGAAGATCTGGAAGGGGAGGATGACCGCGAAGCCCCAGCCGAACAGCTCCAAATGATGCCAAACGCGCGCCGGGTTGAAGGCCCAGAGCAGGTACAGGAAGGTCGCGGCGCCGATCGCGAGCACGACGCGCGTGAAGTGGCGCTTGAACCGGCTCACGCGGCGCTCCGGACGGGGTCGCCGGGCACGCTACGGCTCGACCGGGACGGGGGCGCGCAGGGCGGCGGGGACGGGCGTCAGGCGGCCCTGCGGCTGGACCTCGTAGTCCTCGCCGCGCCAGTGCACGCGCGTCGAGCCCCAGCCGGCCGTCCAGGCCGCGAAGGCGAGCCACTCGGCCAGCGGGAGGAGCAGCAGCGCGCGCGCCGGCTGGCGGCCGCCGAGGCCGGCGCCGGACCCGGCGAGCGCGGCGCCGAGGTCGAGGCTCGCGGAAGCCTTCGCGGCCCAGATCGCGCCGAGCAGCGCCAGCGTCAGGGGGTCGGGGCCCAGCAGGACGGCCTTCAGCGTCAGCAGGGTGAAGCCGTGCTCGACGACGCTGGCCGCGTAGCCGGCGGGCTGGCAGACGCGGATCGTCCTCGCCCAGCGCACCAGGTGGCGGAAGTGCTCGGCGGCGCCGCGGATGTCGGGGACGCTCTCGACGGCGCCGGCGGAGATCTCGATCCTCCAGCCCGCCTCGCGGATCGACTCGCCGAGCCAGAAGTCGTCGGCGATGTGGTCGGCGAGGTTCGCGAAGGCGCCGCTCGCCTCGAACGCGGCGCGGCGGACCATCATCGCCGCGCCCATCGCGAAGCGCATCCCGCAGGAGGCCGCGGCCATCGCCCGCGGCAGGAAGCTCGCGTTGATCGACAGCGCCTCCAGGTGGCCCCAGAGCCCGTGCGAGCCCGTCGCCTCGTAGAACGACGTGACGAGGCCGACCGCGGGGTCCGCGAACGGGGCGGCCATGCGGCTGAGCAGGTCGGGGAGGGCCAGGACGTCGCAGTCCGACATCAGCAGGAGGTCGTATTTGGCGAACGGGTAGGCGTTGGCCATGTTGTTGACCTTCGGGTTGTAGCCGATGCGGTTGCGGGAGACGACGACCTCCATGTCGACGCCGGGGAAGTCCCTCTTCAGCCGCGAGACGACGGCCAGCGCGGGGTCCTCCGGGGACTGCAGGCAGAACAGCAGCTGGAAGCACGGATAGTCCTGGCGGCAGAAGCTGGCCAGGTTCTCGTAGAGGCCCGCCTCGGCCCCCTTGAGCGGCTTGAGGACGGTGACGGGAGGCAGAGGCTTGAGCGCCGGGCGCCGGCGCAGGGCGCCCAGCAGGCGGCGTCCCAGGACGGCCGTGACCGGCGCGAAGGCCAGCGTGAAGAGCCCCGCGACCGTCGCGAAGCCGCCGAAGGCCTCGCGCAGGAGCGCCGCGCCGCGCGTCAACGCCGCCGGGTGCGCGAGCATGGGCCGCTCAGGCGGCGACCGGTTCCTTTTCCGCCTTCGCCGCCGGGGCCGCGACGCGCGACTCCGCCGGCGCCTGGCGCCCGCGCAGGTAGTCGAGGAACTCCCGGCCCTCGCGCAGCCGGCGGCGGCGCTCGACGGGGTCCTTCAGCATCGCCTTCAGCATGCGCAGGATCGGCGTCGGGCGCGCGTAGAACTTCGAGTAGAAGCGCTTGACGCCCGCCTCGATGTCGGAGGCCGACAGGTGTGGGTAGCGGATCGCCGCGGACTGCGTGCCGTCGTTGCGGACCAGCAGGGACTCGTCGTACCACTTGTTGGTCATCGCCTGTCGGTAGAGCTCGGTGCCGGGGTAGGCGGCGGCCAGCGAGACCTGGATCGTGTCGACGTTCAGCGCGCAGGCGAACTTGATCGACTCCTCGATCGTCTCCTTCGTCTCTCCGGGCAGGCCGAGGATGAAGGTGCCGTGGATCACGATGCCGAGCTTGCGGCAGTTCCGCGTGAACTCGCGGGCGATGTCGACGCGCACGCCCTTCTTGATGTTGTTGAGGATCTGCTGGTTGCCGGACTCGTAGCCGACCAGCAGGAGGCGCAGGCCGTTCTCCTTGAAGATCTTCAGGTACTCGTAGGGGACGTTCGCGCGGGAGTTGCAGGACCAGGTGATCCCCAGCCTGCCCAGCCCCTTCGCGATCTCGGCGGCCCGCGTCAGGTCCGCCGTGAAGGTGTCGTCGTCGAAGAAGAATTCCTTGACCTGCGGGAACATCTCCTTGGCGCGGGCCATCTCCGCGATCACGGCCGACGCGGACTTGGTCCGGTAGACGTGCCCGCCGACCGTCTGCGGCCACAGGCAGAACGAGCAGCGCGCCGGACAGCCGCGGCCCGTGTAGAGGGAAAGGTACGGGTGCTTCAGGTAGCCGATGTAGTAGTTCTCGATCTTCAGGTCGCGCTTGTAGACGTCCAGGACCGACGGCAGGGCGTCCATGTCCTCGATCAGCGTCCGGTCCGGGTTGTGGACGATCTCGCCGTCCTTGGCGCGGAAGGACAAGCCCGCGATCTCCGCGTACGGGCGGCCCTCGGCGACCTCCTTCAGCGTATAGTCGAACTCCTCGCGACCGACGAAGTCCAGGACCGGCGCGGCCTTCAGCGACTCCTCGGGCAGGACCGCGACGTGCGCGCCGACGAAGCCGATGCGCATCTCCGGGTTGCGGGCCTTCAGCGCCTCGGCGACCTTCGCGTCGTTGTCGAAAGAGGGGGTCGAGGTGTGGATCACGCACAGCTCGAAGCCTCGGGCCCGGCGCAGGACCTCCTCGAGGTCGAGGTCGTCGGCCGGGGCGTCGATCAGCTTGGAGTTGGGGATCAGCGCCGCCGGCTGGGCCAGCCAGGTCGGGAACCAGAAGGAGCGGATCTCGCGCCGCGCCTGGTAGCGGGCGCCGGCGCCGCCGTCGAATCCCTCGAACGAGGGGGGGTTCAGGAACAGCGTGCGCATCGTGGCCATCGAGTCTCCGTGAGAGGGTCCGAAATGGCGAAAATCGACGCGTTATTTTACCAAAAAAACGCTCCTGGCGGACGCCGGGTCCATCTGTTAGACTGAAAGGGATGCGCCCGCTCCGGCCCCTCGCCGTCGTCCTGGCCCTGCTGTGCGCCGCCGCGCCGGCGCGCTCGGCCGGGGACGACGGCTGGCACGAGACGACGACCCCGCACTTCCGCATCGAGCACCAGGCGGTCTGGCTGCCGGCCGGGCTGACGATGGGCGTCGAAAGCGTCCACTTCCGCCTGCTGATGGACCTCGGGATGTTCTCGAACTGGATGTCGAACGCGCGGATCACGCTCTACCTCTACAGGGACCAGGACGCCTACGTCCACGGGCGCTTCTCGCCGCCGACCTGGTCGAACGGCCTGGCGATCTACGACCAGAAGGCCGTCGCGATCCCGACGATGCCGGCGACGTCCGAGATGCTGAGGGTCCTGGCCCACGAGACGACCCACGTGATCTTCGTCAACTACTTCCGGGAGAAGAAGCGCGACCCGCCGAACTGGATCAACGAGGGCCTCGCGATGCTGGAGGAGAACTCCGACCCCCAGCGCCCGGAGCTCTCGCGCTGGTACCAGGCGATGGTGCGCATGGACCCGAGGAAGTGGTTCCCCCTGGACCGCTTCTTCGCGCTCTCCCCGATCCGCGACCTCGGCTCGGACAAGGCGGCGGTGGCCGTCTTCTACGTGCAGGCGTACTCGATCACGAACTTCCTCCTGCGCGAGCACTCGCACCTGCAGTTCAAGGCCTTCTGCGACCACCTGCGCGACGGGATGTCCGCCCCGGAGGCGCTGAAGCTCGTCTACCACTACGACGACCTCGGCCGGTTCGAGAAGGACTGGCTGGCCTGGACGGCGGACCCGGCGCACCGGCGCGCGGTCGCGGCCCTGCCCGTCTCGGCGCGCGAGGCGCCGGCGTCCGTCGACCAGTCGGCCGCGCTCAGCGGCAAGGCCTGGTTCTCGTCGGGCTGGTACGACTCGTCGTGGAAGATCCGGATGCCCTCGGTCTTCCCGGCCTCGAGCGGGCAGTAGCGGCTAGACCGCCGCGGCGAGCTGGGCCAGGTAGCGCCCGGTGTGAGAGGCCTCGACGCGCGCGACCTCGTCCGGGCGCCCCGCGGCGACCAGCGTCCCGCCGCGGTCGCCGCCCTCGGGCCCCAGGTCGATCAGCCAGTCGGACGAGCGCATCACGTCGGTGTTGTGCTCGATGACGAGGACCGTGTTGCCGGCGTCGACCAGGCGGTGCAGGACCTCGAGGAGCTTGGCGACGTCGGCGAAATGCAGGCCGGTCGTCGGCTCGTCGAGGAGGTAGAGCGTGCGGCCGGTCTGGCGGCGCGACAGCTCGGTCGCGAGCTTCACGCGCTGGGCCTCTCCGCCCGAAAGGGTCGTCGCGGCCTGGCCGAGGGCGACGTAGCCCAGGCCCACGTCCTCCAGGGTCTTCAGCGCCCGCACGATCGTCGGGTGCGCCCCGAAGAAGACCCGGGCCTCGGAGACCGACATCGCCAGCGCCTCGGCGATGCTCTTGCCCTTGTAGCGCACGGCCAGCGTCTCCTCGTTGAAGCGCCGCCCTTGGCACTCGTCGCAGGGGACGAAGACGTCGGGGAGGAACTGCATCGAGATCTGGAGCACGCCGTCGCCCTGGCAGTTCTCGCAGCGCCCGCCCTTCACGTTGAACGAGAAGCGCCCGGGCTTGTAGCCGCGCGCCTTCGAGGCGGGCAGCAGCGCGAAGAGGTCGCGCACCGGACCCCAAAGGCCCGTGTAGGTCGCCGGGTTCGACCGCGGCGTGCGCCCGATCGGGGTCTGGTCGACCAGGACGATCTTGTCGATGTCCTCGACGCCGAGGATCGCCTTGTGGCGGCCCGGCTCGTCCTTGGCCCCGTGCAGGCGCTTGGTCAGCGCCTTGTAGAGGATCTCGTGGACCAGCGTGGACTTGCCCGAGCCGGAGACCCCGGTCACGCAGACGAGCTCGCCGAGAGGGACGTCGACGTCGAGGTCCTTCAGGTTGAACTGGCGAGCGCCGCGGACCTTGAGCCAGCCCTTCGGCGCACGCCCTTTCGACGCCGGCGGGCGGACGCCCTCCCCGCGCAGGTAGGCGCCGGTCAGCGACTCCTTGGCCTTGATCAGGTCCGGCACGCGGCCCTGGGCGACGATGCGGCCGCCGTGGACGCCGGCCCCCGGCCCGAGGTCCACGACCCAGTCGGCGGAGCGGATCGTCTCCTCGTCGTGCTCGACGACGATCAGCGTGTTGCCGAGGTCGCGAAGGCGGCGCAAAGTCGAGAGCAGGCGGGTGTTGTCGCGCGGGTGCAGGCCGATCGACGGCTCGTCGAGCACGTACATGACGCCGGTCAGGCCCGAGCCGATCTGGGTCGCCAGGTGGATGCGCTGGGCCTCGCCGCCGGCCAAGGTCTCGGACGCGCGGTCGAGGGTCAGGTAGTCGAGGCCGACCGCGGACAGGAACTCCAGCCGAGAGACGATCTCCTTGAGCACCTGGCGCGCGATCTGCCGCTCCTGCTCGCTGAGGCGCAGAGCCTTGAAGAACGCCAGCGCCTTCTCGACGGACATCCGGACGACGTGATCGATGTTCTCGCCGCCGAGGCGCACGGCCAGGGCCTCGGGCTTGAGGCGCGCGCCCTTGCACGACGGGCACAGCTTCTTGGCCATGAAGCGCTCGGCGATGGCGCCCTTGACGAAGTCCGACTCAGACTCTTGGGAACGACGTTCCAGATTTTTGATGACTCCTTCGAATTCCTGGTCGTTCTTGGCCCAGGACGGCTTGTACGTCCCGCCGCCGCGCAGAAGGATGTCCTTGTGCTTCTGGGAGAGCTTGGCCCAGGGCACGTCCAACGGGATCGAGAACTGCGAGCAGATCTGCTCGAGGATCTCCGTGTAATAACCCGACCATGAGCGCTTCCAGCGATTCGTTCGCGTCGTGACGGGATCGGACCAGGCGACGATCGCGCCCTGCTCGATCGTGCGCGCGGGATCGGGGACGACGCGGTCCTCGTCCACCTCGGTCTTGACCCCGAGGCCGCCGCAGGTCGCGCAGGCGCCGTAGGGGGAGTTGAACGAGAACAGGCGCGGCTCGACCTCGGGAAGGGAGAGCCCGCACTTCGGGCAGGCGTGATGCTCGGAGTGAAGCGAGCCCGCGGACGGCTCACCGGCGGGCTCCACGCGCACGAGCCCGCGGGACTCCTTCAGCGCGATCTCGATCGAGTCGTTGAGGCGCTGCTTCTCGTCGGCCGAGACCTTCAGCTTGTCGACGAACAGCTCGATCGTGTGCTTCTTGTAGCGGTCGAGCTTGGGCGGCGAGGCCAGCTCGTGGAGCTTCCCGTCGGTGCGGGCCGAGACGAACCCCGATCTCAAGAGCCGCTTGTACAGGTCCTCGTAGGTCCCCGGCCGGCTCTGGACCAGCGGGGCGTAGACCCCGACCGACTGGCCGGCGCGCGTGCGCAGGACCTCGGAGACGATCGCGGCGGCCGACTGCTTCTTGATGCGCGAGCCGCAGCGCGGGCAGTGCGGCTGGCCGACGCGCGCGAAGAGCAGGCGCAGGTAGTCGTAGATCTCGGTCACGGTGGCGACCGTCGAGCGGGGGTTGTGGGACGGGTTTCTCTGCTCGATCGCGATCGCGGGAGAGAGCCCCTCGATCAGGTCCACGTCCGGCTTGTCCATGAGTTCGAGGAACTGCCGCGCGTAGGCCGAGAGCGACTCGACGTAGCGCCTCTGCCCCTCGGCGTACAGCGTGTCGAAGGCGAGGGAGGACTTGCCCGAGCCCGACAGCCCCGTGATCACGACCAGCTTGCCGCGCGGCAGCTCGACGCTGACGTTCTTCAGGTTGTGCTGGCGCGCCCCGACGACGCGGATGGTGTCCATGATGGGCGGTCATTTTACCATTTCGCCCGTCCCGGCCGCCCGGCGGGCGGAACAAAGGAGAGGGCGGGCGCGTAGGGTGGGAGCCGCGCGCGGAGTCCGCCGCGGCTGACTAACGATAATCACTGGCGCTGGCGCTAGTCGCGGAGGGAGTGATGGGGGCGATGGATGACTGCCGAAGCCTGACGGACGACGATTTGGCTCGGGATCTGGCGTTCTTGGCTCAGCGTGATCGTCATTGTCTCGGCAAGCTCCTGGCCCATCTGGCCGAGTACGACCGCCGCCAGCTTTGCGTCAAGCGCCACGGCGATTCCCTGTTTTCGTACTGCGTGAGAATCCTCGGCTACGACGAGTTCGACGCGTATCGCCGCATCCGCGCGGCTCGGGTCGCCGCACGCTTCCCGGAATCGCTCGCTCTGATCGAGAAGAGCCGTCTGACCCTGTCCGCGATCGTGGCGCTCCATCCCTATCTCACGGACGAGAACCGCGGGGAATGGTTCGCTCTCGCCACCGGGAAGTCGCGCAAGGCGATCGAGGCGCTTCTCGCCGCGAGATTCCCGCAGGGAGCGCGACAGGACTACCTTCGCAGTCATCCCGCGCCGCCGGTCCAGGTGGCGTCCTCTACTCCACCGCAGGCCGTCGATGTCCTTCCGTCCGGCACAGAGACGGCTGGCGACGCATCGTCTTCCAAGACATTCGCGCCCGCCGCGGCGCCTTCGGCGGAAGGCCCTCTCCCGTCCCGCCCGCACGAATGGCAGGCGATGGTCCCGATCTCCGCCGAGCGCGTGCGCATCGGCTTCGACGCGGCGCTGGCCGTGAGGAGCCTGATCGACCGCGCGCGGCAGGTCCTGCGCCACAAGTATCCGGAGGGCCGGCTCGAGGACGTCGTCAAGGAGGCCCTCGAGGTCCTGCTCGACCGCAAGGACCCCCAGCGCCGCCTCGGCTTCAAGCCCGCGCCCGTCGTCCGCGACGCGGCCCCGGGCGAGCCGCGCTTCCTGCGCGCGCTCCGCGCCGGGCGCTACGTGCCGGCGCGGGTCAAGCGCGAAGTCTGGCGGCGCGACGACGGGCGCTGCGCGTGGCGCTTCGAGGACGGGACGCTCTGCGGGTCGCGCGACGGCCTCGAGTACGACCACGTCCGCCCGTACGCGCGCGGCGGACGCTCCGACGACGCGCGCAACGTGCGCCTGCTCTGCCGCGCGCACAATCGCCTGGCGGCCGAGCGGGCGGGGCTGACGCTCGTCAGCGGGCGCGCGGCGGGGAGCGCCTGAGGAACGCCGGGCGCCGATGGGACGCGCGCGGGCGCGGACAGTCGAGCGTGTAGTGCAGGCCGCGCGACTCGCGCCGCGCGAGCGCCGCGCGGATCACGAGCGTCGCGACGTCGGCGATGTTGCGCAGTTCGACGATGTCCGGGGTCGGGACGGTGTCCCAGTAGTACTGGGCGATCTCGCGGCTCAGCAGCTTCATGCGCGACAGCGCGCGCGTCAGGCGCTTGTCGGTGCGCACGATGCCGACGTAGTTCCACATCAGACGGCGGACCTCGTCCCAGTTCTGCGAGACGACGACGGCCTCGTCCGAGGTGACCGCCTGGCCGTACTTCCACGGCGCGGCGCGGAACGGGGCCGCGCGCCCGGGCTCCCCGTCCGCGGCCAGGCGCTCGGCGAGGCGGTGCGCGAACACGCAGCCTTCCAGGAGAGAGTTGGACGCGAGGCGGTTGGCGCCGTGCAGGCCGGTGCGCGCGGTCTCCCCGACCGCGTACAGGCGCGGGACCGACGTGCGGCCCCAGGAGTCGGTCGCGACGCCTCCGCAGAAGAAGTGAGCGGCGGGCACCACGGGGATCGGGTGCTCGGCCATGTCGATGCCGAAGCCGCGGACCTTCTCGTAGATGTTCGGGAAGCGCGCGGCCAGGAACTTGCGCCCGCGCCGCGTCATGTCCAGGTAGACGCAGGCGTCGCCGGTGCGCTTCATCTCGGCGTCGATCGCGCGGGCGACGACGTCGCGCGGGGCCAGCTCGCCGCGCTTGTCGTAGCGCGGCATGAAGCGCTCGCCGGACTTCAGGCGCAGGAGGCCGCCCTCGCCGCGCAGGGCCTCGGAGAGCAGGAAGCTCTTCGCGAGCGGGTGGTACAGGCAGGTCGGATGGAACTGCACGAACTCCATGTCGGCCATCGCGGCTCCGGCGCGCCAGGCCATCGCCATGCCGTCTCCGGTCGCGATGTCCGGGTTCGACGTGTACAGGTAGACCTTCCCGGCCCCGCCGGTCGCCAGCACCGTCGCCGAGGCCTCGAAGGCGCCGATGCGGCCGCTGGCGCGGTCCATCACGTACGCGCCGCGGCAGGCCCGCTCGCGGTCGAGCAGCAGGTCGACGGCCAGCGTGTTCTCGACGACCGTCACGCCGGGAGCCGCGCGCACCGCGGCGACGAGCGCGCGCTCGATCTCTCGCCCGGTGATGTCTCCCGCGTGCAGGATGCGGCGGTGCGAGTGGCCGCCCTCGAGGCCGAGGTCGACGACGGACTCGCGCTCGGTGAAGCGCACGCCGAGGTCCTGCAGCTCGCGCACGCGCTCCGGGGCCTCGGCGACGGTCATGCGCACGATCCTCTCGTCGCAGAGCCCCGCGCCCGCGACCAGCGTGTCCTTGACGTGCGACTCGAAGCTGTCGAGCTTGCTCATGACGGCCGCGATGCCGCCCTGCGCGTAGTTCGTGTTCGACTCGGCGGCCTCCTTCTTCGTCGCCAGGACGACCGTCCCCAGGCGCGACAGCTTCAGCGCCGAGAGCAGGCCCGCGATGCCGCTGCCCAGGACCAGGAAGTCGCTGCGGCGGGAGGAGTCGGCGGCCGGAGCGCTCATCGCGGAGCGGTGTTGAAAGGGGCGTCCATCAGTGCTAGCATTCTAACACATGCTCCGCACGATCGAAGGGGTTTCGCCGAAGGTCCACCCGAAGGCGTTCGTCCACGACTCCGCCGAGCTGATCGGCCGCGTCGAGCTCGCCGCCGGCGCCTCGGTCTGGCCCGGCTGCGTCCTGCGCGGCGACATCGACCGGATCGTCGTCGGCCCGAACTCGAACGTGCAGGACCTGACCGTGATCCACACGCGCGAGGGGCGTCCGACGATCCTCGGGCGCGGGGTCACGGTCGGCCACCGCGTGATCCTGCACGGCTGCCGAGTCGGCGACCGCGCGCTCGTCGGCATGGGCGCGATCGTGATGGAGGCCGAGATCGGCGCGCGCGCGCTGATCGGCGCCGGCGCCCTGATCCCGGCCGGGATGCGCGTGCCGCCCGGCGTCCTGGTCCTGGGCTCTCCGGGCCGCGTCGTGCGCAAGCTGAAGCCGGACGAGCTGCGCATGCTGGCCGAGTCCGAGCGCGACTACGTCGCGCGCGCGCGCCTGCACGCGGCGACCTCGCGGGTCGTCTTCGGGCGCGGATGACCGCCCCCGAGGCCTTCGCCGCCGGAGCGGCGGTCGGGGGGCTCCTGGCGGCCCTCGCCGTGCGGCGCTGGGATGCCGGACGCGAGGCGCGCCAGGCGCGCCTCTTCTCGTTCGCGATGCACGAGATCAACACCCCGGTCACCGCGGTCAACATGACGGTCATCAACCTGCTCGGCGGGATCTTCGGCGAGGTCCCCGCCGACCAGCTGAAGTGGCTGGAGATGACGCGCGACCAGGTCGGCCGCCTCGGCGCGATCGTCGGCGAGCTGCGCGACCTCGTCCACCTCGAGATGCACCGCGACCTGAAGGCGCACCTGCTCGACGCGGACCCGGCCGAGCTCGTCGAGGAGGCGCTGTCGTCCCTGCGCCGCGGCTTCCATCACGCCGGCGTCGAGCTGGCCGTCGAGCTCGAGCCGGGCCTGCCGCGCGTGCGCGTCGACGCGGACCGCGCTCCGCGCTCGCTGGCGAGCCTGCTCTATCACGCGCGCAAGTTCCGCGCGTCGGGCCCCGTGGCCCTGCGCGTGCGCCGCGCGGGCGCCGGGGTCGCCTGCGAGGTCTCCTACCGGAGCGCGCGCCTGACCCCGGACGACGCCCGCGCGAGCCTGGATCTCTATTATCCGGCGCGGCGCCGGCGCGACCAGGTCCTCTCGGCGACCGGCGTCGGGCTCGGCCTGGTCCGCGCGCTCGCGCGCGGCGCGGGCGGGGACCTCGAGTTCGCGGCGGACGCGGGGGGCGGCGCGCGCCTGACGCTGACCTGGCCGCTCGTCGAGGCCTCCTGATGGCGCGCATCCTGATCGTCGAGGACGAACAGGAGATCGCCGAGAACCTGGCCGCGCTCCTGGCCGCGAAGGGCCACAAGGTCGAGACCGTCGCGGACGGCGCCGACGCCCTCCCGCGCGCGCGCCGCTTCGCGCCGGAGGTCGTCCTGCTCGACGTGATGCTGCCGCGCATGTCCGGCTTCGACGTCTGCAAGCTGCTCCGCGCCGATCCGAAGACCGCGAAGGCCAAGATCGTGATGGTGACCGGCCTCGGGCGCGTCGGCGACGTCGACACCGCCTTCGCGTCGGGCGCCGACGACTACCTGATCAAGCCGTTCGACTCCGACCGCCTGTTCCGCAAGATCGACAAGGTCCTGGCCCTGCCGTGAGCCGGGGGCCGTCGCCGCGCTCGGCCTACCGCCGCCTGCTGTCCGCCTACGGCCCCCAGGGCTGGTGGCCGACGACGCGCCCCGGCGCCGCGCGGCCGTCCTACGAGCCCCTCCGCGCCCGCGCGCTGACCGAGGCCGAGCGCGTCGAGGTCTGCGTCGGCGCGATCCTGACGCAGAACACGGCCTGGACGAACGTCGAGAAGGCGCTCGCGGGCCTGCGCCGCCTCGTCCCGCGCCTCGGCTGGGCCGCCTTGTCGCTTCTGCCGGAGCGGCGCCTGGCGGAGGCGGTGCGCTCGTCCGGCTACTTCCGCCAGAAGGCGCGCAAGCTGAAGATCCTCGCCGCGGCCGCGCGCGCGGCCGGCGGCGCGACGCGCGCCTGGCTCGCGGCGGGCCGCGTGGAAGAGCGGCGCGCCGAACTGCTAGGCTTGTGGGGCGTCGGCCCCGAGACCGCGGACTCGATCCTGCTCTACGCCGGAGGACGCCCGAGCTTCGTGGTCGACGCTTACACGCGGCGCATCGGCGCGCGCCTGGGCTGGTGGCGCGCGGCGACGTACGACGAGGCGCGGGACTTCCTCGTCGCGCGCCTGCCGACGGACCGGGGACTCTATGCCGAATTCCACGCCCTGCTCGTGCGCCACGCGAAGGAGCACTGCCGCGCCCGTCCGGACTGCCGCGGCTGCCCTCTGCGCCGCTCTTGCGCTTTCGTCCGCCCCGCGTCCGGCCCTGGCCGCGGCCCCGGCCCTCGAGGCCGCCGCGGCCAAGGTCGACATCACCCCTGACCTGAGGACCGAGCGCACCTGGATGGCCGGCTTCGGCGCGACCGGCCGGCGCCCGGAGGGGGTGCACGACCCGCTCTACGCGCGCCTGCTCCTGCTCCGCCAGGGGAAGACCGAGGTCGCGATCGTCGGCCTGGACCTGCTCGGCTTCTATCGCAACGACGTCCGGGACCTGCGCCGCCTGTCGGGCTTCGACGCCGCCGGGCGCACGCTCTTCGTCGCGTCCACGCACACGCACTCGGGCCCGGACACGCTCGGGCTGTGGGGACCGATGATCGGCGTCTCCGGCGTGAACCCGCGCTACCAGGCGCGCGTCAAGCGCATGATCGCGGCGGCCCTCGACGCGCTCGAGGACCGCCTGCGCCCGGTCCGCGCCGCCGGCGGCTTCGGGCGTCTCGACCCGCGCGGGCTCTGCCGCGACTCGCGCGACCCGCAGGTGATCGACCCCGACCTCTCCGTCCTGCGCCTGACCGGGGCGGACGGGAAGGCCGTCGCGACGGTCGTCAACTGGTCCTGCCACGCGGAGGTGCTGGGCCCCAAGAACCGCCTGCTGACGGCCGACTATCCCGGCGACCTCTGCGCGCGCGTCGAGGAGCGCACCGGCGGCGCCTGCGTGTTCCTCAACGGGATGATCGGCGGGCTGATGACCCCCGACGTCAAGGCCGACGACTTCGCCGAGGCCGAGCGCGTCGGACGGACCGTCGCCGACGCGGCGCTGGCGCTGAAGCTCTCCGCGCGGCCGAGCCGCCCGCTCGCCGCGAAGGAGACGGAGGTCCTGGTCCCGGTCGAGAACTCGCGCTACCGCCTGTTCCTGCCCGCGCTGACCTTCGGGCACCGCCTCTACGACGCGCAGGGACGCCCTCTGCCGCCCTACGCGGCGTGGACGCTGGCCCTGCGCCACCTCGTCATCGGCCTGGACGCGAAGACCGAGCCCTGGGTGCGCAGCGAGGTCTCCCTCGTCGACGTCGGCCCCGCGCGCCTGCTCGGGATGCCCTGCGAGGTCTTCCCGGAGCTCGCGCTCGGCGGCTACGACGGGCGCTTCGCGTACGGCCGCCCCGTCGTCGGCCCGAAGGACGTCAACCCGCCGGACCTGTCCCAGGCGCCGAAGGGCCCCTATCTCGCCTCGTTCGTCCACGCGCGCGCGCCGATGCTGGTGGGCCTGGCCGACGACGAGCTCGGCTACCTGGTCCCCGGCTACGACTTCAAGGTCCGCCCGACCAAGTCGATGCTGCCGCGCCTGCCCGGCCATTACGAGGAGACCAATTCGATCGGACCGTCGGCGACGAAGATCCTGCTCGGCGCCGCGGAGAGCCTGCTCAAGGAGAACCCATGACCCGCAAGATCGTCTTCAACGCCGGCCCCTCCGCCCTGCCCCTGCCCGTCCTCGAGCGCGCGAAGGAAGAGCTCCTCGACTTCGAGGGGACGGGCCTGTCCATCCTCGAGCACAGCCACCGCGGCAAGGCCTTCACCCGCGTCAGCGAGGAGACCCTCGCCCTGTTCTCGGAGCTGATGGAGCTGCCGAAGACTCACTCCGCCCTCTTCGTCCAGGGCGGGGCGAGCCTGCAGTTCGCGATGCTGGCGATGAACTTCCTCAAGCCCGGCGCCTCGGCGGACTACCTGGTGACCGGCCACTGGGCGAAGCTCGCGCTCCAGGAGGCCCGACGCCTCGGGACCGCGCGCGCCGCGGCCGACTGCGCGGAGAAAGGCGCCTACGTCCGCCTGCCGCGCGCGGGCGAGCTCGCGCTCGACCCGAAGGCGGCCTACGTCCACCTGACCACCAACAACACGATCTTCGGCACGCAGTGGGCCGAGTACCCGGACGTCAAGGGCGTCCCGCTGGTCGCCGACATGAGCTCCGACATCTTGTCGCGTCCGGCGCAGGCGTCGAAGTTCGCGCTGATCTACGCGGGCGCGCAGAAGAACCTGGGTCCCGCGGGGCTGGCCCTGGTCGCGGTGAACCGCGACTGGCTGAAGCAGGCGCGCACCGACGTCCCGGACATCCTGCGCTACCAGATCCACCTCGACAAGCAGTCCCTCTACCACACCCCGCCGACCTTCGCCGTCTACCTGGCCGGCCTGGTCCTGAAGTGGATCAAGGAGAACGGCGGCGCGGTCGGGATGGCGAAGCGCAACGAGGAGAAGGCGGGCCTGCTCTACGGCGCGCTCGACCGCCTGTCGGGCTTCTACCGCGCGCCGGTCGCCAAGGAGGCGCGCTCGCGCATGAACGTCGTCTTCCGCCTGCCGAGCGAGGAGCTCGACGAGGCCTTCGTCGCCGAGGCCGGCAAGGCCGGGATGACGGGGCTCAAGGGGCACCGCTCGACCGGCGGCGTGCGCGCGTCGCTCTACAACGCGGTCTCGCGCCGGGACGTCGAGACGCTCGTCTCCTTCATGGACGACTTCGCCCGGAAGCGCGGCTAGGCGTCAGGCGCCGAAGAAGGCGGCCAGGCGCACGGCGGCGAAGGACAGCGCGTAGGCGAGGGCGAAGAGCGTCGCGAACTGGACCGCCGGCCAGGTCCAGCCGCCGGTCTCGCGGCGCACGATCGCGATCGTGGACACGCACTGCAGGGCGACCGCGAAGAAGATCAGCAGACCGATCGCGGTCGCCAGCGTGTAGCGCGGGGCCCCGTCGTCGCGGCGCGCCGCGCGCAGTTCGCGGACCAGGCCTTGGTCGGCGCCCTCCGCGTGGCCCATCGCGTAGATCGTGCCGAGGGTCCCGACGAAGACCTCGCGCGCGGCCAAGGACGAGAGGACGGCGACCGACACCCGCCAGTCCCAGCCGAGCGGGCGGAAGACCGGCTCGATCGCGCGGCCGGTCATCCCCAGCAGGCTGCCGCGGATCCGCACGGCCGCCTCGCGGCGGTCGAGCGACTCCAGCTCCGCGTCGCGGGCGGCGGAGGGCAGCGCGGCGCGCAGGGCGCGCTCCTGCGAACGGAGGGGGGCCAGGCGCGCGGCGTCCTTCGGGAAGGAGGCCATCGCCCAGAGGACCAGGCTGACCAGGAAGATCACCTGGCCGACGCGCAGGAGGAAGTGCCGGCAGCGCGACCAGACGTAGCGCGACAGCTCGCGCGCGCTCGGCACGCGGTACGGCGGCAGGACGGTCACCGGCGAAGGCCAGGCCTCGTAGAGGCGCGTCCACTTGAGCGCGAAGGCGAGGAGAAGGGCCAGGACGATCCCGAACGCGTACATCGCGGCCATCGCGATCCCGCGCCCGTCGAAGCCGAGCGGACGCCAGGCGGCGGGCACGAAGGCGGCGATGATCAGCGCGTAGACCGGCAGGCGCGCCGAGCAGGTCATCAGCGGGGTCAGGAGGATCGCGACCAGGCGGCGCTTCTCGCTGGCGATCGTGCGCGCGGCCATCACCCCGGGGATCGCGCAGGCGAAGCCGGACAGGAACGGGATGAAGACCTTGCCGTCCAGGCCGAACGGCCGCAGCGCGCGGTCCACCATCGCCCCGGCGCGCGGCAGGTAGCCGCTCTGCTCGAGGGTCCCGATCAGCAGGAACAGGATCGCGATCTGGGGCAGGAAGACGACGACGGCCGAGATGCCGGGGATCGCGCCGTCGCACAGGAAGCTCGACAAGAGGCCCGCCGGCAGGCGCGCGCGCAGGAGCTCCGCGCCCGCCGAGAGCCCGGCGGCGAGCAGGTTCATCAGCG
>JAGWRY010000190.1 GCA_028869495.1 Elusimicrobiota bacterium
CTGGGCCGCGCGCCCCGCCCGCGGCGGGGCGCGGCGCTGGGGCCTGCTCGCGCTCTGCGCGGCCGGGGCCGCCGCCTTCCCGTACCTTCTGCTGGGCCTGCGCCTGCGCTGGGGCGCGCCGCCCGTCTTCAACCCCGACGGCGTCGCGGGCTGGGGCGGCGTGCTGGGCCTGGCCCTGCGGCGCGAGACCGGCGGCCTCTTCAGCCTGGGCTCCGGCGCCGCGCGTCCCGCCTCGGCCGGGCAGGCGCTGGCCTTGACCCTCCGCGGACTAGGCTGGCTCGGCGGCTTGGCCTGGTCGGACCTGACGCCCGCGGGCCTGGCGCTGTCGGCCTGGGGCGCCGTCGCGGCGTGGAAGAAGAGCCGCCGCGACCTGGTCTTCTGGTCGCTGTGGCTGGCCGGCGGACTGGCCTTCGTCGCCCTCGCCTCGCCGCAGACCGCCTACGGCGATCCCGATTACCTGCGCGCGATGATGCTGCGCTTCGACCTCCTGCCGCTGATCGCCCTCTACGCGCTGACCGGCTTCGGCGCGCAGGCCCTGGCGACGACGATCGAGCGCCGCGCGCTGGTCTGGCTCCTCGTCGCGGCGGCGCTGGCGCCCTCCCTCCTGCGCCCGACGAACCTCTCGTCCTGCGACCCCACGCTGGAGTACGCGCGCGCCCTCGTCGCCGACAGCGGCCCGCGCGACATGATCCTGACGATCTCGGACGGCCCGATCTTCGCCGAGAAGTACCTGGACCTGGTCGAGCGCGCGACCGGCGACCGCGTCTTCCTGATCCCGGGACGCTTCTCCGACCCGCGCTACGCCGCGGCCCTCAAGGCGCGCCATCCGGACCTGAACCTGCCGCGGGACGGCGCCGCGCTGTCGCGCCGCCCCGCGCGCTGGCTCGCGCTGAACCCCGGGCGCGCCCTCTACGGCGAGCCGACCTTGCGCGACCAACTCCTGCGCGCCGCCCCGTCCTGCGCGCCGCGCGGCCTGCTGATCCGCGCCGGCGGGCCGCCGCAGTCCCGCGCCGAAGACGAGCGCCAGGCCGCGGTCTTCGAGGCGCAGACGCGCGCGGCCTACCCGCCCGGCTGCTTCCCGCGCCCGGACACGCAGGAGGTCTATCTCGCGAAGGCCTTCGCGATGATGAAGGAGTACTACGAGGCGCGGCTGTCCGCGCCGCCCGCGCGCCGGCGCTGAACGGCGAAGGCCGCCGCGGACGCGAAGGTCAGCGCGACGGCGGCCTGCGTCAGGCGCGCATAGCCGGCCCCTCCTCGCAGGAGCAGTCCCAGCGCCACGCCCGCCAGGGAGCCGAGGTTCTCGTAGACGACGACGCGGAGGGGATCCTCCGCCGAGCGCAGGAGGCTCATGTAGGGAAGCTCGACGAACAGGAACAGCGGGAAACCGAGCCCGGCCAGGACGGGCACCGACGGGCGGCCGGCGCGCAGGTGCGCGTACGCCCACAGGCAGTACGCGGCGCCGACGGCCGAGAGCGCGAGCACCGCGCCCGGGCGGAGCTTGATCTCATAGCAGGCCAGCCCGGCGGCGAACGAGAGGAAGAAGAGCGCGGGCAGGGCCTCCGCCGGGTTCGGCAGGAGCAGGAACAGCAGACTGGAGAGGCTGATCTGCCAGAGGATGAAGCCGCTCCCCGCCAGCAGGCAGGCGCCCGCCGCGCCTCCCGACATGCGCGCCCGGCCGCCGCGCCGCAGAAGAGCGACCGCCGCCGCCAGGAAGACGAGGATCGCGAGCGCCCAGTCCCGCAGCCGGCGCGCGTCGGCTTCGAAGAACGGGCGGTCGTCCGTCATCAGGTCCGAGCATCGCCCGCGCGCGATCGCGCGCGGGCGCCCGCCGACCTCGCTCATCAGGGCGTCCGCCGCGATCGGACCCTTGGCGATCATCAGCGTCTGCAGAATCGCGCTCCGGCGGCCGGCGAAATACTGCGCCGGACCGATCTGCTCGCGATGCTCGAAGTAGTACAAGCGGGCGTCCTTGAGCTCCGGCGAACAGGCCGCGGTCCGCGCCACGGTGTCCATGAAGGTCGGCCCCCCCTTCCGCAGGCGGCCGAGCGTCTCCCAGCGCAGCTTGTGCTCCGTGATCACGATCAGGCCGTTGCGGGCCAGATGCCGCCACAGGAGCCCCAGGGCCTCCCGCGTGAACAGGAAGCTCTCGAAATAGTTACCGAAGGCGGCCGCCACGCTCCCGGTCGCGATGGTCTGCATGAGGATGAGCTCGAATTTCTCGTTCGTGCGCTCGAGGAAATGACGCCCTTCCGCGACGACCGGCACGACCCGCGGGTCGCGATAGAGCTCCCGATCGCGCGCCGTCGGCCCCTCTTCGGCGGCCCGGAAGACGCTCGGATTGACGTCGACCGCGACGACCCTCCTTTCGCCGGCCTGCAGGAGGCGCGCGACGTTCTGACCTCCGGCGGGCCCGACGACGAGGGCGTCGTCCCGGCGCCCGCGCGTCAGCAGGTCGAAGAGCCGATTGGGAACGTCCGCCCCGGGCAGGACGGCGACGCGGGCGCCGTTGGTCAGGAGGAGCTCCTGCGCGCCGCGCGTGTAGACGTCGGTGCGGATCATCGGCGAATAGTAGACCTTCCCGGTCGGCGTCAGGCCGCGGACGAGCCCGTAGTAGACGACCTTCGGCGTCAGACGATAGCTCGGGAGCGCGCACAGCGCGGCGAGGGCGGCCGCGGCCAGGCTCCGGCGCGACGACCTCCAGCCTCGGCTCTCCAGCCAGCCGGCCGCCAGGAGCAGGAGGAAGGAGAGCATCTTCAGCCACTTCGCGTCGATCGCGGAGAGGCGCAGGAATGCCGCCGCCGTCAGCACGCCCGCGACCGCGGCGCCCGCGATCACGTCGCGCGTCGGGTGCCGGTCGAAGAGGCGGCCGAGCGCGACGCCGAAGGCGGCGAAGACGAGAACGGTCCAGACCGTCAGGAGATTCTCCGCCCAGCCGAACAGGAGGTAGAGCGGCAGGAGGACCAGCGCGGCGTTGAACAGGTCCAGGCGCTCGCGCGGGCGCCCGCCGCGGGAGTCGACGAGCGCGTAGGCGAGCTGGCCGAGTCCGATCCCGCCGAAGACGCACAGCGGCCCCCACACGTGGACGAAGCCCAGGGCTCCGTATTCGAGGCTCAGCGGCGCCAGGATCTCCGCGACGAGCAAGGAGGCGTAGGCGAGAGCCGCCACCGCGATGGACATGGGGGAGCCGTATTATAAAGAAATCACGAAGCGCGCGGAGAGCGGCGCGCGCCGGCGGCGAAGGCCGCCAGGACGAGCCCGAAGACGGGCACGCCGACCGCGAACGGGACGGCGAGCTGGACCCGGTCGGAGACCGCGAAAGACCCGACGATCAGCAGGGCGAAGGCGCCGGCCCCGACGCCCGACAGCAGGGCGGCGATCAGCGCGCCGAGCGCGCGCAGGATCGCGGCGGCCGCGGGCCTCTCGAGGAAGGCGCGGGCGGCCCGGGCCGGACCGCTCTCCAGGACGCGCCCGACGCCGAGCGCCGCCAGAATCAGCGCGGCGAAGCCGCCCAGGACCGCGGCGACCGTCAGGACGAAGGCCAGGACGCCGCGCAGGAGGCCGTGCCGGACGAAGGCCGGGACGGCGACCGCCAGCGCGGCGCCGAGCACCATGATCAGGACCGGCAGCTCGTAGAGCCGCCCGCTCCGGTCGCGCAGAAGCCTCGCCAGGCGCCGGCCCGCGGCCGACCTCACCATCGGACGAGGCAGTCGAAGCAGACGACCTCCCCCGTGCGGCGGTCGATCGCGAAGTTCTCCAGGTACTCGTCGCCGGAGCCGCCGACCAGCCCGTGCTTCCAGTCCGCGGCGTCCACGCCCAGCGCGGCCGCGGGGAGCGCCGACGCGGCGAGAAGGAGCGCGAGGAGGCGGGAAGGGCGGCTCACGACGGAAGTGTAGCCCGGGCGCGGCCTCGGCGCCAGAGGCGGCCGCGCCGCGCTACTCGCCTCGGCCGTGCACGCCGCCGCGGTCCGCCGCCTTCAAGCGGCGCAGGATGTCGGCGCGGACCTCCGGACTCGCGGTCAGCTCCAGCGCGGCGCGGTAGTTGCGCCGGGCGGCGCGCGTCTCGCCTTTCGCGGCGAGGAGGTCGGCGAGGCCGGAGTAAGCCTCGCCGAGGTCGGCGTTGCGCAGGCCGCGAGCCTTCGCGTAGCGGATGTCGGCGATGAAGGCGGAGATCGCGTCCTGCCGTTCGCCGCGCGCGGCGAAATCCTCGGCGAGCTTGACGCCGACGTGGAGACGGCGCGGATCGCCGGCCGGCAGGAGCTGAGCGGCGGCGCGCCAGGCCTGGACCGCGCGGCCGTAGGCCCCCGTCGCCTCGAAGCCCTCGGCGGCGAAGACCCGGCGCTCGTAGCCGTCGGCGGCGAA
>JAGWRY010000191.1 GCA_028869495.1 Elusimicrobiota bacterium
CGGGAGTCAGGGCGGAGGCGGACAGCGCGGGAGCCAGGGGGACGGCGCCGAGCGCCGACGGGCCGAGCGCGGAGGCCGCGGCGGAAGGCAGGACGGCGGGAACCGCGGCGCCCTCGGCGGCCGCGCCCTCGGTGAAGGTCTGCGCGGCGGCCCGATAGGCGCCGAAGCCCGGCGCGCCCAGGACGAGGGCGGCCGAGACGAGTCCTCCGACGAAACGCTTGAGAGGGAAGCGGCGCATTTGTTGATCTAGATCAACTCTCCGTCATCGGATTGTTACATATAGGTCCCGCAAACTCGTGGGCCCGCGGGGCCGCGGCGCGGCGGCATGGGGCCTACCTTTTATTAGGAATCCTGGTCCGCGGAGAGGCCGGAGCGCGCGTCGTGCGCGCGGAACGGGAATTTCCTATGATGACGGGCGCTCCCGCACGAATGCTCGCCCGCCTGAGGAAAATGAAGCTTCCGGACGCGGATTCCCTGCGCTGGCTCGCCGTCGCGCTGGCGCTGGCCGCGCTGGTGCGCCTCCTGGGGCTGTGCTGGGGCCTCCCTTACACTCCGAACGCCGACGAGCCGCACATCGTGGATCTCGCGGTCTCCTTCGGCGCCGGGACCCTGCGGCCCTACGCGTTCAAGTACCCGACGCTCTGGCCGTACCTCCTCTTCTTTCTGTACGGGCTCTACTTCCTGGCCTGGTCGCTGTTCGGACTGCGCCGCTCGGTCGCCGACTTCGCCGTGCTCTTCGCCTGGCATCCGGGCGGCTTCTACCTGATCGCGCGCCTGGCGGCGGCCGTCTTCTCGCTGGCAGCGCCGCTGGTCCTTTGGCGGATGGAGAAGGACAGGCCGCTGGCCGCGCTCCTGCTGGCCTTCTCGCCGGTCGTCGTCGTGGAGGCGCACTCCGGCAAGCCCGACACGCTGATGTTCCTGTTCTCCTGCGCGGCCTGGGGCTTCGCTTTGCGCGTCCTGCGCCGCGGCGCCCGGCGCGACTACTGGCTGTGCGGGACCCTGCTGGGACTGGCCGCGACGTCGCAGTTCACGGCCCTGCCCGCCTGCGCCGTCCTGCCGCTGGCGGCCCTCCTGAGGCCCGGGAAGACGGACTGGCGCTTCCTCGCCGAGGGGATCGCCTGCGGCGCGGCGGCCTTCCTCCTCGGCTCGCCCTACGCGCTGATCGAGCCGCGCTTCTTCCTCTCCTGGCTCGGCGGAGCCGGCTCCTACGCGGCGTCCGCCGCCTCGATCTGGAAGCCGGGACCGTTCCTGGCCTACACGGCGCGCACCCTCGGCGACTTCGCGGGGCCGTTCTCGATCGGCGGGGCGCTGGCTCTGCTCGGTCTGTTCGTCCGGCCGCGCGGCGGCGGGCGCCGCGCGCTCCTGCTGGCCCTGCCCGTCCTGGCCTACGCGGCGCTCCTCAGCTCGCCGCTGGCGGCGGGCGCGCGCAACCCGCGCTACCTGTTCGCGGTCCTGCCGGCCTGGGCCCTGCTCGCGGCCGACGGCTTCGAGGCGCTCAAATCCGCGACGCCGCGGCGCGCCTGGATCTGGCTGGCGGCGCTGATCGTCCTGCCCGGCCTGGCCCTCGACCTGTCCCGGGACGCCAAGATGCGCGCGCCCGACCCGCGCGCGCAGGCCGCCGACTGGATCCGCGCGCACGTCCCGGAGGGAACGGCGCTTCTGATGGACGTCCCGCACGCCTGCCCGCACCTCGTGATGGTGCGCCCCGAGGTCGAGGAGCTCGCGCGCCGGACCGCGGCGAGCGGCTCGCCGCGCGCGCGCCTGTACCGGGCGATGGCCGCCGGCCACCCGGGCGGCGGCTACCGGATCTACCGCATCGAGCGCACCGCGCTCGACCTGGGCACCTTGCCCAAGATCGTCGCGCTGTCGCAGGCCGACGCGCCGATGCTGGACGTCCGCGCGGGCTTGGCCCCGGCGCGGGCGGCGGGCGTGCGCTGGGTGGTCCTGTCCAGCTTCGGCGCCCGCCCCGAGACCTCTCCCGAGCTGGCGGGCTTCTTTTCGGCGCTCAAGACCGGGGCGACCCTCGCGAAGGTCTTCCCGGCGTCCAGCCGGTTCTGGCCGACGATCGAGATCTACGAGCTGAACGGCGGGAGGAGAGCATGAACGTCCTGGTGACCGGCGGCGCCGGCCTGATCGGAAGCTCGCTGTGCCGGCGTCTCCTCGAGCGCGGCGACTCGGTCGTCTGCGTCGACGACTTCTCGCTGGGCACGCCGCGCCACGTCCAGGATCTCAAAAAAGAGAAGGGCTTCCGCCTCGAGAAGCGGGACGTTGCCAAGCCCGGCTGGCATAAAGGCTTGAAGGGGCCGTTCGAGCTGGTCGTGCATCTGGCCGCGAACTCCGACATCTCGACGGGACGTAAAAAACCGGAGATGGACCTGGAGCGCACCCTTCTGACGACCTTCGAGACCCTGCAGGCGGCGCGCGCGCTGCGCGCGCGCGGATTCGCGTTCGCCTCCAGCTCGGCCGTCTACGGCTACGAGCCGGTCTTCCCGACGCCGGAGTCGGCGCCGCGCCTGCACCCGGTCTCGGTCTACGGCGCGGGCAAACTGGCCTCCGAGGCCTACATCAGCGCCTTCGTCGAGAACTACGGCCTGAACGCCTGGGTCTACCGCTTCGGCAACGTCGTCGGGAGGCGCCTGACCCACGGCGCGATCTACGACTTCGTCGCGAAGCTCCGCCGCGACCCCTCCAAGCTCGAAGTCCTGGGCGACGGGCGCCAGCGCAAGACCTACATCGACGTCGAGGACTGCGTCTCCGGCATCCTGCACGGCGTCGCCAAGAGCCCCGCCGGCAAAACCCACGCCGAGCGCTTCCAGGTCTTCAACCTGAGCACCGACGGCGCGACCTCGGTGCGCGAGATCGCCGAGGAGGCCGCGCGCGTCCTGACCGGCGGCAAGGCCCGGATCCAGTACGGCGAGTCGCCGATCGGCTGGGTCGGCGACGTCCCGCGCACCAGCCTGGACGTCGCCAAGCTCAAGGCCCTGGGCTGGGCGCCGAAGCTGGACTCGCTGTCCGCCGTCCGGAAGTCCGTCGCCGACTACGCGGAGTGGTCCAAGTGATCGCCGGCAAGAAGGTCAGCCTGATCGTCCCGACCTTGAACGAGGAGGAAGGGCTGGCCCGCGTCTACGAGCTGATCCCCAAGTCCGTGGACGAGGTCGTCGTCGTGGACGGTCAGAGCCGGGACCGCACCCGCGAGATCGCCGCCGCCCACGGCGCCGTCGTCGTCGTCGAGCCGCGCCGCGGCTACGGCCGGGCTTACCGCACCGGCTTCGAGAAGGCGACCGGCGACATCGTCGCCACCTGCGACGGCGACGGCACCTACCCCGTCGATCACTTGGACGAGTTCGTCGCCTATCTCGACGAGCGCGACCTGGACTTCCTCTCCTGCTCGCGCTTCCCGCTGATCGACCCACGCAGCATGGACCGCCGCAACCAGCTCGGCAACCGCGCGATGACCGCCGCCGCCAGCGTCCTGTGGCTGCACCGCTTCCACGACATCCTGTCCGGCATGTGGGTCTTCCGCAGATCCGCGCTGTCCGCCTTCGAGCTCGGCAGCGACGGCTGGAACCTCTCCGAGGAGATCAAGCTGCGCGCCTACATGGCGCTGGGCACCAAATTCGGCGAGACCCCCTCTCCCTACTACGCCCGCCTCGGCGAGACCAAGCTGATGCCCTGGCGCGTCGGCGTCGAGAACCTGATCTACCTCGCCGGCCTGCGTCTCGGGATCGTCTGACCGGCCGCGCCGCCCTTAGGCGGCGTCCGCGCCGCGGCGGCTCTCGGCGGCGGCGAGCACCCGGCGGCGCACCTCGGGCGCCTCGTTCAGGAGGTCGAAGAACGGCCCGCGCGAGAGGGTCAGGAACAGGCAGTCGGTCTTCGCGCGCACGGTGGCGCTGCGCGGGGCGTCCCCCAGCAGGGCCTGTTCGCCGAACTCCTCGCCGGCGCCCAAGGTCGCGACCTCGACCGGCCCCCGCGGGCCGGCGCGGAGGACCGCGACCTGGCCGCGCACGATCAGGTAGAACAGCTCGCCGGGCTCCCCTTCGCGCACCACGTCGTGGCCGGCCGGCGCGCGCACCGAGGCGAACTTCTCAGCCAACGCCGACCGCTGGGCGTCCGAGAGCGGCGACAGGAGCGGGATCTCGCGCAGGCGCGCGGGCGTCACGCGCGCGCAGGCCCCGTCGGCGCTGAGCGCGAAGCCGTCCTGACGCCGCCAGAGGTCCGCGTAGAGGCCGCCGCGCGCGAGCAGGTCGGCATGGGCGCCGCTCTCGGCCACGCGCCCGTCGCTCAGCACGAAGATGACGTCGGCGTCCGCGGCGGCCGCCAAGCGGTGCGTGACCGCGACGGTCGTGCGCCCCGCGGCGCCGCGCTTCAGGGTCTCGTTCACCGCGGCCTCGGTCGCCGGATCCAGCGCGGAGGTCGCCTCGTCGAGCAGCAGGACGGCGGGTTCGCGCACCAGCGCGCGCGCCAAACCCAGGCGCTGGCGCTGGCCGCCGGACAGGCTCAGTGCGTCCGGCCCCAGCGCGGCGTCGTAGCCGCCGGGCAGGGCGCGCGCGGTCTCATGCAGCGCGGCGGCGCGCGCGGCGCGCTCGACGTCCGCGTCCGAAGCGCCGGGACGGCCCAGGCGGATGTTCTCGCGCAGGGTGCCGCGGAAGATCGCCTCGTCCTGGAAGACGAAGCCCATTTGCGCGCGCAGGGACGCGAGATCCGCCTCGGCAGCGTCCGCGCCGTCGAAGAGGACGCGGCCCGACGTCGGCGCCTGGAAGCCGGCGAGAAGGCTCAAGACCGTGCTCTTGCCCGAGCCGCTGGAACCCACGAGCGCCGCATAGGAGCCGCGCGGGATCTCCAGAGTCAGGCCGGACAGGACTTTCCCGCCGCCCGGGTAGGAGAACGCGACGTCCTCCAGCCGGATCGAGCGGCGCAGGGGCGCGACGGCGCGCCCGCGGCGGCGCTCGGCCGACGTCCGCACGCGGGCCAGCAGGCCGTCGACGCGGCGCAGGGACTCGCGCGCCGAGAGAAGGACGGGCGCCGAGCGCGTGGCGACGACCACCGACCAGCCCAGGTTCCAGAACACGCCGGCGAACGCCACGAAGGAACCGGGGCTCAGGCGCCCGCGGAACGTCATGACCGCGGTCGCGGCGACGAGCGCGATCTGGACCGCGTAGATCGTCAGCACCGTCGAGCGCTCGACCATCGCGCTCAGGAACGCGCCGCGCTCGAGGCTTCTCTGGAAGGGGCGCAGCGCGCGATCGAACCGGTCGCGGGCCGCGCGCTCCAGGCCGTACGCCTTGACCGAGCGCAGGGCGGAGACGGGCTCCTCCAGCGCGGCCAGCAGGGCGGCCTCGCGCCGCTTGGTCTCGGCCACGGCGGCCGCCGCGCGCGGAGCGATCAGACGCGGACCGATCAGGACCAGCGGCCACAGCGCTGCCGCCGGCGCGGCCAGACGCCAATCCATGAGGACGAAGAGCAGCGCCGCGCCCATCGCCACGTTGAGCGCCGGAAGCACCAGTCCGTTGACCGCGCCGGTCAGCCACGCGTCGAACGCGCCCAGGTCCGTCGAGAAGCGCGACAGGATGTCGCCCGCGGGCACGGCGGCCGGCCCGCCGGCGCGCAGGCGCAGCGCCTCGTCGAGCACCTCCTGGCGCAGGGCGGCCGAGGCCCGCGCGGCCCAGCGCGCCCACGCGCGGTCGCTCCACACCGAGAGGACGGCGGCCAGCGCCGCGCCCGCGGCCAGGCCGCCCAGGACCGCGGCCAGAAGGCGCGCGTCGTGACGCGGGAAGACGTCGTCCAGGAGGAGCTTGTAGCTCAGCGTGAGCGCTCCGTCCACGCCCACCTCCAGGAGCGAGAGCGCCGCGGCCGCGGCCAGGGCGGCGCGGATCCCGGGCAGGCGCCTCATCGCGGCGCGCGACAGCGGATGATGAGCCGCTTGTTCCGGGACGGGCGCCGGCGGTCGAACGGGCGTCCGTCGAAGCCGCCGAGGATCTCCGCGCCGACGAACCCCGCGCGCTCCAGCAGCCTCAGCTCGTCGCGCAGAGGGATGTCTCGGAACAGGACGCGGACGATCACGCGGCGCGACGCGCGGCCGCGGCGGTCAAGCCAGTCGATGATGTCGTAGCGGGCGGTGACGGGGCGGTCGGCCGCGTCGATCGCGTTCGACGAGAGGCGGATGGTCCCTCCCGTCGCGCGGTCGGGAACCGTCTTCTCGACGTCCAGCCGCGCGCCGTCGGAGGGCCCCGTCATCCAGCCCGGCATGTCGTCCAGCACGAACCGGCCGCCGGGCACCAGATGGCGCCGCACGGCCTTGTAGGCGGCCAGTCGGTGCCGGTCCTCCAGCAGATGCGCGACCATCCCGAACGGCGCGATCGCCAGCGCGAAGCGGCGGCCCAGGCGCAGTCGGCCCGCGTCCGCGCGGACCAGGCGGCAGCGCGGTCCGAAGCGCGCCAGCTTGCGCCGCGCGAGCGCCAGCATCTCGGGACTCGCGTCCACGGCGGTAACTCCGAAGCCCGCGCGCAGGAGCCGCTCGGTGAGCCGCCCCGTCCCCGCGCCCAGCTCCAGGAGCTCGCCGCCGTCCGGCAGTCGCTCGCGCGCGCAGCGCAGGTAGAAGTCCGCGTCGCGGTCCAGCCCGCCGTAGAGGGCGTCGTACACCTCGGCGTACTTCACGTACTCTCCGCCGGCGAAGTGGAGACGCGGGGGCCAGTCGAGGTCCGGCGCTCGGCGCGCGGGCATGAGGGTCACCTATTCTAAATCAGAGGCCCCCCGTTTTCAACCCGCTCGGCGCGGTCCTAGACCGCGAGCCGCGACGAGAAGAAGGCCTCGACGAACAGGAGGCGGCTGGGCAGGCCGACGGCCAGGGAGAAGGCCAGGGCCATGCGGCCGTCGGCGCTGAAGGGGCCGAAGATCCGCAGAAGGACGATCGCGCCGACCAGGCGCCAGCCCGCGGCGGCGAGGAGCTGGGGCGAGGCGGAGCGGGGCGAGGGGTCGGCGTAGGAGCGGCTCCACCACAGGCGGCGCGACCACCAGGAGAAGCCCGCGGTCCAGGCGGCCAGCAGGAAGCCCCAGAAGTAGAAGTAGGAGACGGCGGCCAGGCGCGCGAAGAGCTGGGCGCCGGGCAGCCAGGCGCAGAAGAGGCCGAGGGCCCACAGCCAGCCGGGGCGCGGGACGAGCTCGCCGGAGTCCGAGGCGGAGAGCCAGGCGCGGCGGACCAGCCAGACGGCCGCGGCGGCGAACATCGGGTCGGCGAAGAGCCAGGTCGAGCCGATCATCCGCTCGTAGCGGTAGCGGCCGATCGCGGTGTCGTAGGCGTAGATCGCGAAGACGGCCGCGGCGGTCAGGGCCAGGACGCCGAACTCGGGCCAGCGCTTCAGCAGCGGCGCGGGCTCCTCCTCCTCGTCGCGGGGCAGGAGCGCGGCGGCGGCGTGCAGGGACAGGACGGCGATCATGCCCCAATCGAAGACGGAGACCGCGGACGCCAGCCAGGCCACGCCGCCGAAGCGCGCGCCGTCCTGCAGGTACTTCATGTAGACGCCGTCGTTGAGCAGGCCCGCGGCGGCCCCGACCAGGAAGGCGGCCTCGTCGCCGAGGGCGCGGCGCGCGCGCAGGAGCTCGAAGCCGAGGAACAGGAACAGGTACGGGAAGGCGAAGCCCCAGACGTCGAGCAGGACGCCCGGCCCGCGCACGGCCAAGTCCCCCCCGATCAAGAGGGCGATCGCGGCCGCCAGCGGCGCGCGCAGGCGCTCCTTGGACACGCGTTCCCTAGGGCCGGACGGCGACGGCCTCGATCTCCACGCCCGCGCCCTTCGGCAGGGCCGCGACCTGCACCGCGGCCCGCGCCGGGAACGGGGCCTTGAAATGCCGCGCGTAGACCTCGTTCATCGCGGCGAACTGGCTGAGGTCCGTCATGAACACCGTCGTCTTGACGACGTCGGCGAGCGAGAGCCCCGCCGCCGCCAGGACCGCGGCCAGGTTCTTCAGGCACTGCTCGGTCTGCTCGGCGATCCCGCCCGGGGCGGACGAGCCGTCCGCCTTGAGAGGAATCTGCCCCGAGACGAAGACCAGGTTTCCCGCCGCGATGGCCTGCGAGTACGGACCGATCGCGGACGGGGCCTCCGCAGTCGAGACCGCCGACTTCGCGCTCATCGCAGGGCCGAGAGGAGCGCCGTGTTCGACTTGTAGGAGCGCATCAGCTCGGTCAGACCCCGGATCGCCTCGAGGTCGCCGAGTCCGGCCAGGTGCCGCCGGAGCTTATAGACGCCCTCGAGATAGTCCGGCGGGAACAGCTTCTCTTCCTTGCGGGTGCCGGAATCGCGGACCTTCAGCGCCGGGAAGATGCGCATCTCGGCGGCCTGCCGGTAGAGGACCAGCTCCATGTTGCCGGTGCCCTTGAACTCCTGGAAGATGATGTCGTCCATCTTCGAGCCCGTGTCCACCAGGATCGTGGCCAGGATCGTCAGCGACCCCCCGCCCTCGATCTTGCGCGCCGCCCCGAAGAAGCGCCGCGGCGTCTCCATCGCGCGGCTGTCGAGGCCGCCCGACATCGTGCGGTTGCCGGTCGCGAACTGGTTGTAGACGCGGGCCAGGCGCGTCAGGGAGTCCAGCAGGATGAAGACGTCCTCGCCCTGCACGACCTTCTCGATCGCCGTCTTCATCAGATCCTCGGCGATCTTCTTGTGCTGCTGGTAGCTCTGGTCGGACGACGACGCCCAGACCTCGGCCGGGATCGAGCGCTTGAAGTCGGTGACCTCCTCCGGGCGCTCGTCGACGAGCAGGCAGTACTGGCGGATCTTCGGGTCCACCGCGTGCACCGCGTTCGAGATCTGCTTCAGGAACGTGGTCTTGCCCGCCTTCGGGGGCGCGACGATCAGCCCGCGCGTGCCCTTGCCGATCGGCGCGAGCAGGTCCATCGCCCGCATCGACGGGTCGGTCGAGCCCTTCTCGAGCTGGAGCCACTGGTACGGGTCCACCGGCGTCATCGCCGAGAACGCGACCTCGATCTCGCTCTTCTGGGGCGTCTGCGGCGCCTGCGGACGCCCGCCGCCGTTGTAGTTCTGGCCGCGGTTGCGGTCCTGCTGGTGCTGGCCCTGGAACTGGCCGCCGCCCTGGCCGCCGCGCCCGCGGCCGCCGCGATGGCGCCGCCGCCGGCGGCGTCCTCCGCCTTGGTGCTGCTGGCCCTGTCCCTGGTGCTGCTGAGGGTTGTGCTGGCCGCCGCCCGAGTGGGACGGCTGACCGCCTTGGCCTCCGCCTTGGGGCGCCTGCCCGGAATGTCCGCCTTCGGTTCCGACGTTCTCTTCGTTCATGATTGACCTCTCGAAATCTGCGCCCCGTCCCTCATCTCCGCCGCGCCCGGGAACTCCCCGGGCCAGCGCCGGTCCAGCGCCTCCAAAGCCAGCGCCAGCCAGACCGCGGCCGCCGCGAGCGTCTCGTCCGCCTTGCGTCCCGGCCGGGCCGCGTCCGAGAACGCGTGCCCCCACGGCAGTCCCTGCGCGTTGCCGCGCGAGAAATCCGCGGCCGAGTCCAGCGCCGCCGCGACCGCCGCAGCCGGCACGCCGAACGACTGCGCGCGCTCGCGCGCGCGCCCGGCCGGCCACAGCGCGTCCCATTCCGGCTTGTCGAGCGCGGCGAGCGTCTCGGCCGCGCGCTTCGGCGCGTCCGCCGCCGAGATCCAGCGCATCGCCAGCGCGAACTCCGCGACCGCGCGCAGGAGCGGCAGGGACTCGTTCGGGTGCCCCTCGCGGCAGAGCACCATCAGGGCGTTGCCCGCCGAGACCGCCCGCGCGGCCAGGATCATCAGCGCCCGGTCGGCCGGGTCCTCCGCCTTCAGCCGCCGGCCGACGCGCGAGAAGCCCGCGTCCGCGCGGACCTTCGCCAGGCCGACCGTCTTCAGAAGAGCGTTGAGTTCGTCCATCTCAGTCGTCCAAGACCTTGAGCTTGACCTTCTCCGGCGCGCGCCCGAGCATCCGCGCCCCGAGGCGCCGGAACCGCTCGGGCGCGTCGGACGCGTAGAACTCGCGGCGCCCGCGGCGTCCCATCGGCGCGCGCAGGCCGCGGCGGGCGAGCGCGCGCTCCGTCTCGGCCGCGGTCTCCTCGGCCGAGTCGATCAGGCGGACCCCGCGTCCCAGCGCCCGCGCGAGCACGCCCTTCAGGTACGGGTAGTGCGTGCAGCCGAGGATCACGGCCTTGACCCCCGCCTTCCGGAGCGGCGCCGCGTAGCGGCGCGCGACGGCCGCGGCGACCGGCCCGCTCCACCAGCCCTCCTCGACGAGCGGCACGAAGAGCGGGCAGGCGCGAGACTCGACGCGGACCCCGCGCTTCAGGCGCGCGAGCGCCTTCGGGTAGGCCCGCGAGGCGACCGTCGCCTCGGTCCCGATCACCCCGACGCGGCCCGACGGCGCCGCGGCCAGGGCCGCGCGCGCGCCCGGCTCGACGACGCCGATCACCGGCACCTTCGCCGCGCGGCGGATCGCGGGCAGGGCCCAGGCCGACGAGGTGTTGCAGGCGACGACGAGCAGCTTGATCCCTCTCCCGGCCAGGAAGCGCGCGACCTGCGTCGAGTAGCGCGCGATCGCCTCCGGCGACTTCGTCCCGTAAGGGACGTGCGCCGTGTCGCCGAAGTAGACCAGGGACTCCTCGGGCATCCGGCGCGCGAGCGCCTTCAGGACGGTCAGCCCCCCCAGCCCCGAGTCGAAGACGCCGATCGGAGAGCGCGCGGACGGCTTCATTTCAGCCACCCCCGCTTGCGCGCGTAGTCGGCGATGCCCGCCGCGATCCCCTCGGCCATCTCGCGGCGGAAGCGGCGCGAGCCCAGCTCCGCCTCCTCCTTGCGGTCGCTGAGGAAGGCCATCTCGACGAGGATCGCCGGCGCGTGCGTGCCGCGCAGGACGTAGAAGCCGGCGTGCTTGACCCCGCGGTCCGGGATGTCGACGCGCTTGGAGACGTCGCGCGCGACCAGAGCCGCGAACGGCGCCGACTCGTTGATCATCTCGGTCTTCGTCATCGCCAGCAGGATCAGCTTCGCGGTCTCGTCCTCGGGGTTCTTGCCCTCGAGCTCCAGCGAGGCGTTCTCGGCCTTCGCGATCCGCTCGGCCTCGGGATCGGAGGCCGTCTCCGAGATCGAGTAGACCTCGAATCCGCGCTCGCGGTGGTCGAGCGACGCGTTGCAGTGGAGCGAAACGAACATGTCCGCGTCGAGGTCGTTGGCGATCTTCGAGCGTTCGGACAGCGGCACGAAGACGTCCTTGTCGCGGGTCAGCACGACCTTGAAGTCCCCGCGCTCGCGCAGGATCTTCGCGAGCTCCAGGGCCTCCTTGAGCGCGATGTCCTTCTCGCGCGTGCCGCGCAGGCCCGTCGTGCCCGGGTCCTTGCCGCCGTGCCCCGCGTCGATGACGACGATCCTCCGGCGGCGCGGCGCCCGGACCGGCGCGACCGGCGGCGCGAACTTCGCCGCGGGCGCGGCCCCCTCCGCCGCCTTCGCAG
>JAGWRY010000192.1 GCA_028869495.1 Elusimicrobiota bacterium
CGAGCCCGAGCCGGCCGTCGAGGTCAACATCATCCCGGTCATCGACATCTCGCTGGTCCTGCTCGTGATCCTGTTCGTGACCGCGCCTCTGCTGTCCTACCCGGCCCTGCCCGTGGACCTGCCCAAGGCCTCCGAGCCGCCCAACCAAGACCTGACGATCGCCGTCACCTTCGCGCGCGACGGCTCGCTGTCCGTGCGCGCGGCGCCGTCGTCGTGGGCGACGCTGGAGTCCGACCTCGCGCGCGAGGTGCGCCGCCGGCCGGGCGAGATCGTCCTCCTGCGCGTGGACGCCGCCGCGCCCTACCGCGTCGTCCAGCGCCTGATCGCCGCGGCCAAGGCGGCCGGCGCCCGCTCGATCGCCCTGGCCACCGAGCCCCCGAAGGACGAGCGATGATCGCGCTCCTCCTGCTCGCCGCGGCCGCCCGGGCGGCCGAGCCCAAGCCCGAGCCGCTCCTCTCGCAGGACGTCACGATCCGCGCGCGAGCGCCCGGCCCCGTGCCGCTGGTGCCGCCGCCGGCCCCGACGCGCCCGGTCGTCGACGAAGTCCTGCGCTCGCTGGCCCTCGGCGCCGGCGCGGCCTCGGCCCCCGAGACCGTGCGCGTCTCTCCGGGCGACTCGGCGCGCCTGGCCGAGCCGTTCCCGGACCCGCCGTTCCTGGCGCTGTCGCCGCGCAACATCCGGGCGCTCTGCGACTCGTGGACGTTCTCGGTCCTCGACGGCGACGGCCGCGTCGTCTGGAGCAGCGCCGGCGTCGGACGTCCGCAGGGCGTGCTCGACTGGGACGGCTCCGGCCCCGACGACCTGCTCGCGGCCGTCCCGGGACGGCGCTACCGCTACCGCTTCGTCGGCCGCCGCGGCGGGGGGAGCTTCGTCGTCGAGAGCGAGCCGGTCGCCCTCGAGTCCTTCGCGCGGCGCTTGTACGGCGGCGAGCGGCGCCTCGAGGCCGCCCTGCCCGAGATCTTCGCGCCGGGGAAGGCCGCGCTCGCGAGCGGAGGAGAGCGCTACCTCGACGCGATGGCCGCCGCCCTGCGCGCGGGCGGGAGCCGCGCCGACGGCTCCGTCCGATTCGAGCTGCGCGAGACCGAGCCCCGCGGGCGCCTGGCCCGCGCGCGCGCGCGGACCGTCGTCCGGCGCTTCTCGGCCGCCCTCGGCGTCGACCCCGCCCGCGTGAAGGTCCTCGTCCTGCCGCCCGAGCGCGGCGAGGCTCTCGCCGTCCTGGTCCCGCCGGCGAAGGGACCGGCCTTCGGAAACGAGTAGAATATCCGCCGTGAACAAGAGAAAGGACTCCCGCCACCGCGTCACGCTGATCCCCGGAGACGGCATCGGGCCCGAGGTCGTCGGGGCCGCCGTCGAAGTCCTGCGCGCCGCCGAGGTTCCGATCGAATGGGAACGCCGCGAGGCCGGCGCGAAGGTCTTCCGTTCCGGCGACGCCTCGGGCGTGCCCGCCGACACCGTCGCGTCCCTGCGCCGCACGCGGATCGCGCTCAAGGGACCGCTCGAGACCCCGGTCGGCTTCGGCGAGAAGAGCGCGAACGTCACCCTGCGCAAGTACTTCGAGACCTACGGCAACATCCGCCCGGTGAAGGAACTGCCCGGCATCCGCACGCCGTACTCGGGCCGCGGGATCGACTTCGTCGTCGTGCGCGAGAACGTCGAGGACCTCTACGCCGGCATCGAGCACCTGCAGACCCCGAGCGTCGCGCAGGCCCTCAAGATCGTCTCGCGCCAGGGCTCCGAGCGCGTGATCCGGCTCGCCTTCGAGATCGCCCGCGCCGAGGGGCGCAAGAGCGTCCACTGCGCGACGAAGGCCAACATCCTGAAGATGACCGAGGGCCTCTTCAAGCGCACGTTCGAGGAGGTCGCCAAGGACTATCCGGACCTCCGCGCCGACCACCTGATCGTCGACAACTGCGCGCACCAGCTCGTGATGCGCCCCGAGCAGTTCGACGTGATCGTGATGACGAACATGAACGGCGACATCCTCTCCGACCTCGCGTCCGCGCTGATCGGGGGCTTGGGCTTCGCGCCCTCCGCCAACCTCGGCGACCAGGCCGCGATCTTCGAGGCCGTCCACGGTTCGGCTCCGCAGATCGCCGGCAAGGACGTCGCGAACCCGACCGCCCTGATCCACACCGGCGCGCTCCTCCTGCGCCACCTCGGCGAGATGAAGGCCGCCGACGCGGTCGAGAACGCGCTGCTCGCGACCCTCGAGGACGGCAAGGCCCTGACGCCCGACGTCGCGGGCCCGGCCGGCGTCGGCACGAAGGCCTTCACGAAGGAGGTGATCCGCAACCTCGGGCGCGCGCCGAAGTCCTACCCGCGCCGCGCGTTCAAGCGCCTGAAGATGCCGCGCCCCACGCCCGCTCCGAGCGGCCTCTCGCTCGACGTCCGCCGCACCGTCGGCGTCGACGTCTTCGTCGAGAGCCGCCTGCCCCCGGCGGACCTCGCCCGCGCCGCCGAGGCCGCGCTGGCCGGCCTGCCGCTGAAGCTCGCGCAGATCTCGAACCGCGGCGCCAAGGTCTACCCGAACGACCTCGGCCTCGAGCCCGAGCCGTCCGACTGCCTGCGCCTGCGGCTGAAGGCCGCCGGCGCCTCGCTGGAGGACGGCGCGATCCTCGAAGCCCTGTCGCGCCTGTCGGCGGTCGCCCCGTGGGCGCACGTCGAGCGCCTGACGGAGTTCGACGGGGTCCTCGGCTACACGAAGGACCAGGGCGAGGAGTAGATGCTCGAGGCTCTCCTCGACGCATCTGTGCCGGGCGTCTCGCGCCCGGCCTAGACGCTATTCCAGGAAGGGCTTCAGGCCCGCCGCGATCGTCTCGGCGGTGTCGGACGGGTGGAACAGGCGCCGGACCTCGCCCCGCCCGTCGATCAGGTAGACCAGGTCGCTGTGGTCGATCGCATAGCCGGCCGCGGAGCCGTCGGAAACCTTCCGGTAGCTGGCCCCGTAGGCCTTCACGACGGCGTCGATCTGGGCCTTCGTCCCGGTCAGACCCAGCGAGGGCGTCCCGAAGTAGGACAGGTACGCCTTCATCTTCCGCGGCGCGTCGCGCGCGGGGTCGACGCTGACGAAGAGCGTCGTGACCTGACGCCCGCGCGGTCCCAGCAGGCTCGTCGCGCGCGAGATCTTGGCCATCGTCGCCGGGCAGACGTCCGGACAGCTCAAGTAGCCGAAGAAAAGCAGGAAGACCCGTCCGCGGTGGTCCTTCAGGCGGAAGACCCTGCCGTCCTGGTCGGTCAGCGCGAAGTCGCGGCTCGGGTTCAGCGTCGGGTAGCCGGACGGCAGGCTCGGCTTGCGCCGGCAGGCGGACGCCCCGAGCAGAAGAAGAGCCGCGAGCGCGGCGCGCCTCACGGCGCCTCCGGCGCGGCGTCTCCGACGACGGCCGAGACGCGCAGGCTCGTCCCGTCGTCGAAGCGCAGGAGGAGGGGGACGAGTTCGCCGCGCGTCAGCGGCCTCTTCAGCCCGATCAGCATCGCGTGATATCCGCCCGGCGCCAGCGAGACGCTTCCGTTCGCGGGGACGGGGACCTCGGCGACCTCGCGCATCTCCATCATCCCGTCCGCCGTCGTCATCCGGTGCAGCTCGACGCTCCGCGCGGCCGGCGTCGAGATCGATTCCAGGACGCGCGGGCGGTCCGACGCGTTCGCGACGGTCAGATAGGCCGCGGTGGTCCGGGAGACCGGCGGCAGCAGGCGGATCCAGGCTCCGCGGGCCGACAGGGCCGCCGGCGCCTGCAAGGAGGCGACGTAGGCGGCCAGGTCCTCCAGGTCGCGCCCGGCCAGGCCCGGGAAGGCCGGCATCGCGGGAGCGGCGCCCTCGCGCACGCCGTCGTGGATCGACGCGCGGATCGCGGCCGCCGCGGCGCCGCGGCGGTAGGCCTCCGGTCGCCGGAAGTCGGTCGGCGGGAAGCTCAGGGTCCCGGCGACCGGCCCGTCGCCGCGGCCCTCGGGGCCGTGGCAGGCGGCGCAGCCCTGGGAGCGGTAGAGCGCGCGTCCGCGCGCGGCGGCCGCCGCGGGCGAATCATCCGCGCGGCGCGCGCGGA
>JAGWRY010000018.1 GCA_028869495.1 Elusimicrobiota bacterium
CCCGTTCTGCGAGATCGCCGTGATCGCCCGCGTGCTCGAGCCCTACCGGACCGCGCTGGCCGACGCCTTCGCCGAGGAGGGCGTCCCGCTGGACCTGGCCGCCGGCGAGCCGCTCCTGCGCCGCCCCTTCGCCAAAGCCGCGCTGGACCTTCTCACCCTGCGCCGCCGCGACTTCCCCGCGCGCGCCGTCGAGGACCTGAGCGCCTCGCCCTACTTCGCCTCGGCCGGCCCCGCGCTCGCCGCCAGCTGGCGGCGCCTGATCGAGGCCCTGGGCGTGCGCGCGGGGTGGCTGCAGTGGCGCGGCAAGCTCGAGCCGCGCCTGGGCGCCGCGATCGAGCTCTGCCCGCGCCGCGTCGCCGAGGGCCGTCCCGGCCTCGAGGTCCCCGCGGCCGACGCCTCCGCCCTGTGGGAGTTCCTGACCGGGACGCGCGACGCCCTCGGCGGCCCGCCCGCCTCCTGGACCGAGCGCGCGGAGCAGGCCCGCGCCCTGCTCGACGCGCGCCTGGTCCTGCCCGCGGACGCCTCGGCCGAGGAGCTGGGCGCCCGGCGCGAGGTCCTGGCCGCGCTGGAGGAACTGGCCGTCTTCGACCGGCTGGGAGACCCCTGCGGCTGGGAGGATTTCCTGGACGTCCTCGAGCGCAAGCTCGGCCGCGCGGTGCGTCCCGAGGGCGCCGGCACCCTCGGCGTGCGCGCCCTCGACGCGATGGACGCCCGCGGCGAGCGCTTCCAGGCCGTCGTCATGATCGGCCTCAAGGAGAAGCTGTTTCCCCGCCAGGTCCAGGAGGACCCGATCCTGCGCGACGAGGCGCGCGCCGCCCTGCGCCATCCCGGCGGCTGGTGGATCGGCCGCAAGGCCGCCGGCCACGAGGAGGAGCGCCTGCTCTTCTACCTGGCCGCCGCGTCGGCGCGCGAGCGCCTGGTCCTGGTCTACCCGCGCTCCGACGAAAACGGCCGCGCCGAGGTTCCCTCGACCTACCTGCGCGAGCTCTGCCGCGCCGCGGCCCGTCCCGCGCCGGGCGAGGGCGACGACCTGCGCGTGCCGCGCCCTCCGGCCGAGCGCCTGCGCACGCTGCCGCCCGCCGAGCGCACCCCGCGCGAGGCCGCGCTCCTGTGCGCGCTGGAGGGGGGCGACCCGCCCGCCGTTCTGGAGGAGGCCGGCGTTCCCGCGCGCGACCTGGCCGAGGGCTTCCGCCTCGCCGCCGCCCTCAACGCCTTCGGCCCGCCCGGCCCCTACGACGGCCTGGTCCCGCCGCCGGCGCAGGCGCTGGCCTCCTGGCGCAAGTCGGGCCTGTCGCCGACCGCCCTCGACGAGTACGCCCAGTGCCCGTTCAAGTTCTTCGCCTCGCGCGTGCTGGGCCTCTCCGAGCGCGAGGAGGGCTCCGAGCGCGGCGAGCTGTCGTCGGCCGAGCGCGGCCGCGTCTACCACGCGGCGCTCGAGCGCTTCTACGCGACGCTCCCCGAGGCGGGCTGGTCCGCGACGGGCGCGGCGCTCGCGCACCTCGAGCGCGTGCTCGAGGAGGTCTTCGCGGCCAACGACTGGCGCGCGCTCGGCCTCTATCCGCTGCTGTGGGAGGCCGCGCGCCGAGACATGAGCGCGCGCCTGCGCGCGTTCGCGGCCTGGGACCTCGCGCGCCTGCGGGAGGCGGGCTTCCGTCCGCGCCTCTTCGAGGCCTCCCTGCGCGGCGAGCCGGCGGGCGGCGCGCCCGGGGGCCTGCCCTGGCGCGGAGTCGCCGACCGCGTCGACGCCGACGGGGCGGGCCGGCGCTACCGCGTCGCCGACTACAAGACCCGGCGCTCCGGGCGCTGGAGCCGGCCGCTCGCGCGCCTGGCCTCCGAGGGCGAGGCGCACCAGATCCCGTTCTACGCGGAGCTGGCCGCGCGCGACCTGGGCGAGGGCTGGACCTTCGCCGGGGGCGAGCTCCTGTTCCTGGAGGCCGACGAGGACGGCGCGCGCGCCTCCGAGCTGACGGCCGAGGAGTGGAAGACCGCCCGGGGAGCGTTCCTCGCGGCGCTGGACGCGCAGGTCGCGGCGATCGCGGCCGGGCGCTTCCCGATCCGCCCGGACGACGGCGAGCGGGGCTGGTGTTCGTGGTGCGACTTCCCGGCGCTGTGCCGCAAGTCGCACGGCCCGTCGCGCGCGCGGGCGGCGAAAGCCTAGCCGCGGCGGCTAGCCGATCTTGTCGGTCGGCGCCGCCGGCGCCGACTTGTAGGGCGGCAGGGCGAAGCGGAAGCGCGAGCCCTTCCCGGGCTCGCTGTCGAAGGCCAGCGCCGCGTCGTGCGCCTCGAGGATCATCCGCGACAGCGCGAGCCCCACGCCGAAGCCCTTGGCCGTGCGCTTGCCCTGCTCGGTCCGGTACCAGCCGTCGAGGATCTTGCGGCGCTCCTCGGGCGCGATCCCGATGCCCGTGTCCTGCACGAAGATCTCGACGGCGCCGTCGCCGAGGCGCCGCGCGCCGAGGGTGACGGCGCCGCTCTCCGGCGTGTACTTGAAGGCGTTCGTCAGCAGGTTCGCGACGACGAGCGAGATCGCGTCGGCGTCCGCGGCGACCGCGGGGAGGCCCGCCTGGACGTCGAGGTGGATGTCGAGCTTCTTGTGCCGGCCGAGGACCGCGAGGCGGTCGAGCGTGCCCGACAGGAGCGGCGCGATCTCGACGCGGCGCGTCTCGAGCGCGAAGCGGCCGGCCTCGAGGCGTCCGAGGTTCAGCAGGTTCGTCGCCATCGCCGACAGCGAGCGGATGTTCGCCTCGAGCATCTCGTGCCACGGGGCGTTCTCCTCGCTCTCGCCGCCGCTCTCCTGGAGCAGGACGTGCGCGGTGTGGATGACCGCGAGGGCGTTGTTGAACTCGTGGCTGACCCCGGAGACGAGCTGGGACTTCAACTCGCTGGCGCTGCGCTCGCGCTCGTACTGCTCGTTGAGCTTGCTCGTCATCGTCTGCATCGTCGCCGTCAGGTCGCGGATCTCGCGCGCCCCGTCCTCGTCGGCCGCGGGCCAGGGCTGGCCGAGCTTCCAGGCCGCGGCCTGGTCGCGCAGGCGCAGGACCGGCGCGACGACGATGCGCGAGACCGCCGTCGCCAGGGCCAGCGCGCCGAGGATGCCGACCCCGAGCACGAACAGGAAGGTCGCCAGCGCGGCGGCGCGCGCGGCGGCGCGCTCGACGTCGAGGCTGCGGAAGCCGAGGCGTCCCAGGCGCGACATGCGCTCAATGATGGCGTCGACCTCGGTGTTGGCCAGCGCGAGCTTCATCGCCTCGCCGGGCGTCATCCGGCCGGCGCGGGCCCGCGCGATCGCGGAGTCCTGGTCGGCGACGAGGCCGTCGAAAGCCTTGCCGAGCTTCGCCCATTCGCGCTGCTGGTCCAGGAAGCTCATGTGGCGCGCGATGTCGGCGTGGCCCGCGCGGAACTCGGCGATCTTCTCCTGCCGCATCTTCAGCCAGACGGCGCGGCGCGTCAGCAGGTAGCCGTCCGAGTCCGCGTCGATCTGCCGGAGCAGGGCGCGCTGGGCCGGCAGCTCGCCGACGACGGACATCTCCTCGGCGAACGCGGACTGCAGGCGGTTCGCCTCGCGGGTGCTGGTCAGGTACGCGCTCATCGACAGCGCGACGAAGGCGAGCAGAACGGCCGCCAGCAGGGCCGTCACGCGCGCGCGCAGGGTCCAGTCGTTCACGGCGCGATTCTGCGATTTCCGCGGCCCTCCTGTCCATCCGCACGAATTCCTATAATCGCCGGATGGACGCCCCTGACCGCGAGGACCGCGACCGCGCGCGCTTCCGGCTCGACGCGAACGTCGTCGTCGAGGCCGGGGCCGGCACCGGCAAGACGACGCTGCTGACCGACCGGATCCTGTTCCTGGTCCTGGCCTGGGACCGCCCGGAGCCGGTCCGCGTCGAGCGCGTCGTCGCCCTGACCTTCACCGAGAAGGCGGCCGGGGAGATCAAGGCGCGCCTGGCCGCGCGCCTGGCCGACCTCGCCGCGCGCCTGTCCGGCGCGGAGCTCTCCTCCGACGCGGCCGCGCGCGCCGACCGGACGCTCGCCGAGCTTCGGGAGCGCTTCGGCAAGGAGGACGCGGAGCTCCTGGCGCGCGCGCGCGCCGCGCTCGAGGACCTCGACAAGGCGCCGATCGGGACGATCCACGCCTTCTGCTCCCAGCTCCTGCGCCTGCATCCGGTCGAGGCGGGCGTGGACCCGTCGTTCCGCGTCGACGAGGGCGAGGCTTTCGACGAGCTCTTCGAGGCCGAGTGGGCGCGCTGGCTCGACGCGGAGCTCGGCGAGCGCCCGCCGCGGCGCGAGGCCTGGCTCGAGCTCCTGGCCGCGGCCTCCCTCGAGGACCTGGAGGCCCTCGCGCGCGAGCTCTGCTCCGAGCGCCTGCCGCTCGACGGGCTCGGCGAGGCGGATCCGGCGTCGGCCGAGGCCCTGCGCGCGCTCGCGCGCGCCGCGCGGGAGCTGCCCGCCGGACGCCCGAAGCCGCAGGGGAAGATCCTGGAGACGCTCGCGCAGGCCGAGGCGCGCCTGCTCGCCGCCGC
>JAGWRY010000193.1 GCA_028869495.1 Elusimicrobiota bacterium
CGGCCAGCGCCGAGGCCGCCAGCAGGACGGGGAGCCTCACGGCGCGAACCTCGCGCGCAGGCCGCCCTCGACGGTGCGGGGGGTCGCCGTCGCGTCGACGTACTCCGTGAACGCGGGCTGAAGCAGCTCGCGCCCGGCGACGTAGAGCTCCAGGCCGGGCCGCGGAGACCAGGAGACGCGCGCGTCGAGGCGGAAGTGGCGCGGGATCGCGCCCGTCAGCCCGCGGCTGTCGGAATTCGTCAGATAGGCGTCCTTGTAGCCGAGGAGCGCCGAGACCCCGACGCCGTGCGGCAGGGCCGCGCGCGCGCCGACGTTGACCATGTGCGCGGGGGTCGCGCGCGAGACGTCCTGGCCGTTGGCGGACGGACCCTTCGCGTGCGTGACGCTCTCATAGGTCCAGTTCGCGAACGCCGAGAGGCCCCGGGCGGGCGTCCAATCGAGCGAGAGCTCCGCCCCGCGCGCGAGCGCTCGGTCGGCGTTGCTCGTCGTCAGGATCGCCGGAGTCCCCGACGTCGCCGTCAGGTACCCGAGGTCGCGGACGTCCATGTAGTAGAGCGAGACGCCCGGCTTCAGGCGGCCGCCGCGCAGGAGCCCGCTCCAGCCGAGCTCCCAGGACGAGAGCTTCTCCGGCCCGAAGGCGGGGTTCCCGACGTAGCGTTGCTGCGCGGACAGGTCGTAGTTCGCGCGCTCCTGGAAGAGCGGCGGGATCGTCGGCGCGTACGAGTAGGACAGGCGCACCGACTGCTCCGGGCGCGGCGCGGCGATCAGGGCCGCCTGCCAGGCCGGCTGAGTTCCCCCGGTGCCCGAATGCTCGACGGAGACGCCGGCCGCCAGGGTCAGCGCGCCGCTCAGGCGCGTCGACTGCTGGACGTAGCCGCGCACGAGGCGGCTGCTCTGCCGCGGGTCCCCGACGAAGGCCTGGTCCGAGTCGGCGCCGAACAGGCGCCCCTCGCCGCCGACGCTCGCCTGCGCCCTCCCGTCCAGCCAAGAGAAGCGCCGCAGGAGGCCCGCCTCGTACTGGTAGGTCCGCACGCTCACGTCGCCGGCGTAGAGAGGCTGGTTCTCGAAGGAGAGCTCCGCGCGCGACAGCGTCGCCTCCCAGGAGCCGCCGCCCAGGACGCGCGTCGCGCGCAAGGCCTGGAAATCGCTCATGTGGCGGGTCTGCGCGTCGGGGCTGAGCCCGGGCAGGCCCGCGTCCAGCCAGGAGGCGCCGGTGAAGAGCTCGACTTCGGTCCCCGGCGACGGGCTCCAGCGCCCGCGCGCGTTCAGCTTGTTCCGATGGAAGAAGTCGGAGGCCGAGGACGCGCCCGAGCCGGCCGGATGCCCGTCGTCGTCGCCGTACCCCCAGGAGACGCGCAGGCCGCGGCGCTCGTCGCCGTCCTCGACGGAGGCCGAGGCGCCGAGCGCCTCGCGGCTGCCGCCGCGCAGGGACGCGGAGGCGCTCGGGGCCGAGCCGGGCTTCTTCGTGATGATGTTGATGACGCCGAGGGCCGCGTTCGAGCCGTAGAGCGCCGCGTTGGGGCCGCGCACGATCTCGATGCGCTCGATGTCGTCCATCGGCACCGGCAGGTCGGCCCAGTAGACGCCCCCGAGGAACGGGGAGTAGACCGAGCGTCCGTCGACGAGGACCTGCATCTCGGAGACGAACTCGCCGTTGAAGCCGCGCGCGGAGACGAGCGCGCGGTTTCCGTCCAGCGAGCGGCCGTCGACGACGTCCATGCCCGGGCGGAAGCGCAGGGCGTCCCACAGGCTCGCGAAGCCGTAGGCGCGGATGTCCTCGGCGGTCACGACGTCGACGGCGGCCGGGGCGCTCAGCGCGGGCTCGGCGCGGCGCGAGGCGGTCACGACCTGCGCCTCCTCCTTGTAGAACTCGAACGCGTCCTCGGCGGCCGACGCCGACGCCGCCAGCAGGAGCGCGGCGGCGGCCAGCAAGGCGCGGCGCGCGCCCGGACTCATAGGATCAGGGTCGCGTCGCCGAACGAATAGAGCCGGTAGCGGCGGGCGACGGCCTCGCGGTAGGCGGAGAGCAGGCGCTCGCGGCCGGCGAAGGCGCAGGCGAGCATCAGCGGCGTCGAGCGCGGCAGGTGGAAGTTAGTGATCAGCGCGCCGACCGAGCGGAACTCGTGGCCGGGGCGGATGTAGAGACCGCTCTCGCCGGAGCCCGCGCGCAGGCCCTCGGGGGAGGAGCCCAGGGTCTCCAGCACGCGCGTCGCCGTCGTGCCGACGGCGACCAGGCGCCCGCCGCGCGCGCGCGCGGCGCGCAGGCGCTCGGCCTCGGACGCTTCGACCTCGTAGCGCTCGGGCAGCATCGCGTGCGCGTCGGCGTCCTCTCCGACGATCGGGCGGAAGGTGCCGCGGCCGACGTGGAGCGTGATCCAGGCGGTCTCGACGCCGCCCGCGCGCAGGGCCGCCAGCAGTTCCGGCGTGAAGTGCAGCCCCGCGGTCGGGGCCGCGATCGAGCCCTCGTCGCGCGCGTACACCGTCTGGTAGCGCTCGGCGTCGCCCCGCGACGCCGGGCGCTTCTTGGCGATGTACGGAGGCAGAGGGGGATAGCCGTTCTCGGCCAGATACGAGCGCACGTCCGTCCCCGAGAAGCTCAGTCGATATTCTCCATGCTCGTTCGGCGCCCCGACCTTCGCGGTCATCCCGCCCGGGAACTCCAGGGTCTGCCCGGCCTTCAGCCCGGAGGAGAGGGCGGTCCACTCCGCCGGCCCCAGCTCGCGCACGAGCAGGACGTCGGCCTTGCCGCCCGTGGACTTGCGTCCGAGCAGGCGGCAGGGCATCACCTTCGTGCGGTTGAGCACCAGGCAGTCGCCGGGGGACAGGAAGCGCGGAAGCTCGCGGAAGACCGCGTGCTCGAGGGCGCCGCCGCCGCGGCGGATCACGAGCAGGCGCGACGAGTCGCGCGGCTCGGCCGGCGCCGCGGCGATCAGCTCCTCGGGGACCTCGTAGTCGTAGTCCGACAGGGGCAGGCGGGGGCTCACGGCTCCACCACCGACAGGGTCGAGCCCGGGAAGTAGAAGCTCAGGATCTGCTCGTAGCTGCGCCCCTTCTCGGCCTGGACCCTGGCGCCCCACTGGCAGAGGCCGACCCCGTGGCCCGAGCCCGAGCCGACGAACTCGACGCCGTGCTTCTTGACGATCAGGCGGCGGATCTTCGTGCTCTTCAGGTCCGAGGCGCCGAGCGCCAGGCGCAGGTCCGACGGGTCGACGTCCACCTTCTTGCGGCCGGCCGAGGCGACGAAGTCCTGCACGTAGCCGGCGACGTCGCGGCGGCCGATCTTCAGGGTCTTCAGCGGACCGGGCAGGTTGCGCCTCTGCTCGATCGCGGTCATCAGGTCCTGCCAGGCGAAGTAGGCCGTCCAGTGCATGTACGGCGAGGTCCGGCACCAGGGGTCGCGCACGCCGCGCAGGGGGGGAGGCGTGTCGCGGGGATCGCCGCCCCAGGCCTCGGCCGCGTTCTCGGTGTGCCCGCCGCAGCAGGCGTGGTAGTAGACGCGCAGGAGCCGGCCCTTCCAGCCCAGGACCTCGCCGCGCGTCTGCCGGACGGCCGCGCGGACGTTCGCGTTGACGTCGCTCATCCCGCGATAGACCTGCGACAAGGTGTCCGCGGTCAGGTCGAAGCCCTGCTGGCGGTACTTGCCGCGGTTCGCGTAGGCGAAGGTGCGCGCGACGACGGCCTGCGCCTTCAGGGCCTCGAGGGGCCAGCCCGGATCCATCTCGAAGGGGAGGACGCCCTCGAGGTAGTCCTCCATGCTCACGCGCTCGACGACCGTCACCGTCTGTCCGGGGTCCAGGCGCAGGATCAGGCTGCCGCGGTAGCGGTCGCGGCCGACCTGGATCGTCGCGCCGCCCTCGGGGATCAGCTCGGTCTCGCTGGGCAGGCGCAGGTCCTCGAGCCGGAGCCCGCCGATCCGAGGCCTCAGCGTCACCGGTCCCTTCCATTCGAGCGGGCGGCGGCGGCCCTTCGGCGGCGCGACGAGGACGCGCCCCCGCGCCTCGATCCGCGCCGTCGCCGCCCGGCGCACGATCGCGATCAGGAGCTTCGTCTTGTCGGTGTCGACGGACGCGGAGACGGGGGCGGGGAGCGCCGCCGCGAGCAGGAGGAGCGCGGCGGCGGCTCTCACAGCAGGTCGAGCGCGCGCCGCGGGGGCTTGAGGCCCAGGTGCTCGTAGGCGCGCGGCGCCGCGACGCGCCCGCGCGGCGTGCGCGCGAGGAAGCCCGCCTGGATCAGGAACGGCTCGACGACGTCGGTCAGGGTGTCCAGCTCCTCGCTGACGGCGATCGCGAGGTTCTCGACCCCGACGGGGCCCCCGTCGAACTTCTCGATCACCGCGCGCAGCAGGCGCCGGTCGAGCGGGTCGAGGCCCGCCGCGTCCACTTCGAGGCGCTCGAGCGCGTGCCCGGCCGCCGCGGCCGTGATCGCGCCGCCGCCCTCGACCTGCGCGAAGTCGCGCACGCGGCGCAGGAGGCGGTTGGCGATGCGCGGAGTGCCGCGGCAGCGGCGCGCGATCTCGGCGGCGCCGCCCTCGTCGCAGGCGACGCCGAGCAGGCCCGCCGAGCGGCGCACGATGCGCGAGAGCTCCTCGGGACCGTAGAAGCCGAGCTGGGCGACGATGCCGAAGCGGTCGCGCAGGGGGCCGGTCAAGAGGCCCGAGCGCGTCGTGGCCCCGACCAGCGTGAAGCGCGGCACCGAGAGCTTCAAGGTCGAGGCCGCCGGTCCCTTGCCGGTCGAGATGAAGAACGTGTAGTCCTCCATCACCGGGTAGAGGGACTCCTCGACGAGCGGATTCAGGCGGTGGATCTCGTCGATGAAGAAGACGTCGCCCTCGGACAGGTCGGTCAAGAGCGCCGCCAGGTCGCCGACGCGCTCTAAAATCGGCCCCGAGGCCGCGCGCAGGTTCACGCCCATCTCGCGGGCCAGGATGTTGGCCAGCGTCGTCTTGCCCAGGCCCGGCGGCGCGTAGAACAGGCAGTGGTCGAGCGGCTCGCCGCGCTGCTTGGCCGCCTTGAGGAACACGCGCAGGTTCGCCTTCAGCGTCTCCTGGCCGACGAATTCGTCGAGCGTCTTCGGGCGCAGCGCCCGCTCGGCGGGCTCCTCGGCGGCGGAGGCGGCCTGGCTGAGGACGGAGTCCTGGTCGCGGGGCTTGGCCATGTCTAGAGCCTCTTGAGCGCCTGGCGCACCAAAGTCTCGGCAGGCAGGTCGCGCCCGCCGTGCTCCTCGGCCAGGGCCTGCAGGGCCGCGCGCACCTCGGCGGACTTGTAGCCGAGCGACTCGAGCGCGCGCATCGCCTGCGGCCAGGGGCCGGCGGCCGGGACCGCGCTCGCGGCCGGGGCCAGGCGCGGCGCGCCGGGCACGCGCACGTCCTCGAGCTTGCCCTTCAAGGCGTCCACGAGCTTCGCGGCGGTCTTCTTCGTGAAGCCGAAGACGCCGCACAGGAGCTTCTCGTCGCGCTCGAGCACCGCGCGCCGGAAGTCGGGCAGGGACTTGCCGGCCTTGTCCAGGTACTCGAGCGCCTTCTTGGCGCCGGTGCCGGGGATCTCGTCGCGGAAGGCGCAGAACATCGCCTTCTCCGACGCGTCGAGGAAGCCGTACAGGGTCTCGCCGCCGCCGTACATCGCGTAGGACGGCACGACGTGCAGGAAGGCCTCGCCGCCCGGCGCGGGCAGGCGCGCCGCGGTCGACGCGGTCACGCGGACCTCGCGGCCGACGCCGCCGCACTCGACGACGACGCTCTCCAGGTCCTTCGACAGGACCGCGCCGCGCAGGGTGACGATCACCGGCGCCCTCCCCAGGCGTCGAGCACGCGCAGGCCCTTGAGCCGGCCGGTCCGCAGGTGGCACAAGGCGATCGCGGCCGCGTCGGCGACGTCGTTCGGGCGCAGTCGCTCGGCCAGGCCCAGCGCCTTCTGCACGACCGTCTGCATCTGCGCCTTCTCGGCGCGGCCCGAGCCGGTGAGGGTCAGCTTGACGGTCTTCGGGTTGTACTCGTGCACCGGGCTTCCCGCCTGCGCGGCCGCGAGCAGGGCCACGCCGCGCGCCTGCAGGGTCGCGCGCACGGTCGTCGCGATCGTCGTGAAGAACATCTCCTCGATCGCGCAGGCCTGCGGCGCGTGCTCGGCCAGCACGCGCGAGAGCCCCGCGTGGATCGCCTTCAGCCGCTCGGGGAGGGGGACGCCGGGCTCGGTGCGGATCAGGCCCGAGGCGACGAGCCGCGGCACCGCGCCCGGGGCCGCGCCGTCGAGGACGGCCCAGCCGGTCTCGTGCATCCCCGGGTCGACTCCCAGGACGCGCATCAGGCGGCGATCTTCTCCATCACCGCGTCGGGGATGTCGAAGTTCGCGTAGACGTTCTTCACGTCGTCGAGCGCCTCGAGCTGCTCGACGAGCTTGAGCACCTTCGGCGCGTCGTCCTCGCCGACGACGACCAGGTTGTCGGGGATCATCTCGACCTCGGCCGTGTCCGGCACGAGGCCCTTGGCCGCCAGACCCTCGCGGACCTTCAGCAGGTCCGCCGGGGCGGTGTAGACCTCGAAGACGTCCGCGTCCGACTTCATGTCCTCGGCGCCGAGGTCGAGGACCAGGCCGAGCAGCTCGTCCTCGGATTTCGCCTTCGCCCTGGAGACCGCGAGGCGTCCCTTGGACTTGAACATCCAGGCGACCGAGTTCGGCGCGCCGAGGCTGCCGCCGCCCTTGGTCATGATCGTGTGGATCTCGCCGCGGGTGCGGTTGCGGTTGTCGGACGTGCACTCGATGAGCATCGCGACGCCGCCGGGCGCGTAGCCCTCGTAGACCAGCTCCTCGAACGCGGCGCCCTCGAGCTCGCCGGTGCCGCGCTTGATCGCGCGCGCGATCGTGTCGGACGGCATCTGGACCGCCTTCGCGTCGTCCATCGCCTTGCGCAGGCGGGGGTTCGACGCCGGGTCGCCGCTGCCGCCGAGCTTGGCCGCGATCGTGATCTCGCGCGAGCACTTCGTCCAGACCTTGCCGCGCTTCGCGTCCGCCGCGCCCTTCTTGTGCTTGATGTTCGCCCAGTGGGAATGGCCGCCCATGTCGAAGTCCTCCGTTCCGCGAGTGCTTGATGATACAAAATATCCGCGCCGCCCCGCCGTCGGGCGGAGCGAAGGAGCGGGCCGGAGTTCCCGGGTCCGGGCGTGGGTCCCTTGGCCGCCGGAAGGGGCCGTCGGACCCGGGACGCGCCCCGCCATCTTCCCTACACTTTCCCTAATGAGATTCGCGCGCGGACTGCGCCGGGCCGTCGGGGCGCTGACGGCCTTCGCCCTCGTCGCGCTGACGCCGGGCCCGCGCGCCTACGCGCAGGTCGCGAGCCTCGCGGCCGGGGAAGGGTCCGCCGCCCGCGCGGTCCCCG
>JAGWRY010000194.1 GCA_028869495.1 Elusimicrobiota bacterium
CCCATAGCGCCGGTTTGGTCAGGATTTGCTTCAGGCCCGTCGGGGATTTCTCGTTCATCAGTCGGGGGGCTGGTAGGCTTTGGCGACGTTGCGATGGTACTCCAGGTAGGCGTCGGCGACGACGACCGTCTCGCCGCCCGCAAGCCCGCTCTCGATGAACGTGTCCCAGCCGCGCGCGGGTCCCGGCCGCACCTCACGCGCCTCGTCGCCCGAGGGCGTGCGCACGAGCACCCACCAGCGCCCCTGGTCGAGGATCAGGGCGCGCGTCGGGACCTCGGGCAGGGTCCGCGCGGGACCCCGGAGGGTCACGGTCCCGAACATGCCGTTGCGCCAGCCCGGCTCGGCGGGGACGGCCAGCAGGGCCGCCGATTCGCCGCCGTCGGCGCGCAGCAGGCCGAACGTCGCGCAGAGTCGGACGGGCACGGAGCGGTCCGTTCCGGCGGGGACGAAGCTTCCCTTCATGCCCGGACGGAGCGCGTCGAGGTCGGAGCCGTAGAACGCCGCCTTGAGCCAGAGGCGGCCCGAGGCCGGACAACCCGGGGGCCGCGTGTTGCCCCAGGCCAGAGGGGGCTCGACCTGCGCGTAGGCCAGGTACTGCGCGCTGACGGTGTCGGTTCGGATCGTCACCGTCCCGGGGTCAGGCGCGGCCCCGGCTTCGGCGAGGCCGGCGCAGGTCGCGAAGGCGGCCCACAGGCACGCCGCTGTCCAGCGCGGCACGATTCGGAGACGTCGGGTCCGGCTTGTCGTTTCGGTGGATGGCATGATTCAGTGAATCCTCTGAGCGGAATGGCACGGCAACGACGGGGCGCGCGCGTTGCGCGCGGGCGGTCGCAGGAAAGCGACCGCGCCGGCTAGAGGAGCGGCGGGGCGAGGGAGGCGGGATTTCCCGAGAGAGGACGCGGCGCGACGGCGTCGGCGAGGGACTCCCCGCGCGGGGGCGAGCGATCGCGCCGAGCGGGCAAGACCTCGCCTGCGAGCGCGACCGAGACGGGCGCGACGGGGCGCAGGGTCGCGGACCGCATCACGGGCGCTCGCGGACCGGGCACCAGCGTCTGTCCGATGACGAGCGGCACCCACGCGTCCAAGTCCTTCGCCGGGGTGCGGGCGACGGCGGGACCTTCCCGGGACGCCAGGACCTGCGCGGCCACGGCCTTGAACGAGTCGCCGTAGCGGTCGCAGACCTGGTAGACCAACAGCCAGGAGGCTGTCGCGGCGACGAGGAGACGCAGGGCGGCGCGTGTTCGCATCACCGCCAGTATACATCACCCCGCGCGAATTTGCGATGCCCGGGCCGGGAATTATGGGCATGGACCCGCGGCCTGCGAGTCGCGGCGGCCACGCCTAGCTGATGGTGCGCTGGTTGCGCGCAGCGTTGGGCAGGGCGGCAGCCAGCGCCGACGCGAACTCGGACGGGCTCGCGTAGCGCTTGTCGGGGTCGGCCTGGAAGGCCTTCTCGAAGACTCCGTCGAGGGCCTCCGGCAGGCCGTCGACCTCCTTCGAGGGAGGCACGTAGCTCATGTTGACCTTGTTCATCAGCATGCCCGCGCCGACGCCGACGAACGGCAGGCGCCCGGTCAGCATCTCGTAGGCGCAGACGGCCAGCGCGTAGACGTCGGACTCCTTGCGCACGCGCCCCTGCTCCTGCTCGGGGGCCATGTACGGCGGCGTGCCCGCAACGGTGTTCGTCATCGAGCGCCGCGTCATCGCGTCCTTGGCGACCCGCGCGATGCCGAAGTCCATCACCTTGACGCGGCCCTGGGCGTCGAGCATCACGTTCGACGGCTTCATGTCGCGGTGGATCACGCCGCGCTCGTGCGCGAACTCGAGCGCGCCGGCCGACGCGCGGACGATCTTGACGGCCTCCTCGGGCGCCAGGCGCCCGCCCTGCAGCAGGTCGTGGACGGTCCGGCCGTCCACGTACTCGAAGATCAGGTAGACGTCGTCGCCGTCCTCGGCGATCGCGTAGATGTCGACGATGTTCGGATGATGGAGCGCGGCGACGGTCTTCGCCTCGGACACGAAGCGCGCGCGCTCGCGCGGGTCGAAGCGGATCTCCTCGCGCATCTTCTTGATCGCGACGCGCCGGCCGAGCGAGCGGTCGGTCCCCTCGAAGACCATCCCCATCCCGCCCGCGCCGATCTGCCGCGCGACCTCGTACTGGCCCCGGATCAGGCCCGGCAGGTGGCCGGCCGCCGACGGAGGCTGAGGCGTCGCGAGCTCATCGCCCGCGACCGTCGGCCCCGACCGCGTCAGGCGCGTGAAGGCCGACGTGATCTTCTTCCTGACCGGCTCGAGCACGGTCCCGAGCAGGCCCAGCGCGAGCAGGAGCCCGCCGAGGGCGCTCAAGCTCACGAGGATACCGAAACGCCGTCCGCGCGCGGCCGGGGCCGGCGCCGCGGTCTTGCCCTGCGGCGCCGCCTCGCCGGGGCCC